>CAYSGP010000433.1:0-3506 GCA_964430095.1 uncultured Ignavibacteriaceae bacterium | reverse complement strand
TTTCTTGAGGTAACTGAACTAACTATAACATTCCCCAATACATTTTGTCCTTCCTGAGTCCAGACAGTACTGGCTCCATTCAGCAAATCAGTGGAAAATAAACCGATGCTTGTTGCAACGAAATAAGTTTTCCCTCCTGCTTTAGGAAGAATTGTAGCAGCTCTTAGTGAGGGTCCGGGATTCTGTTGAGTCCCTTCAAGGTTACCCTCAATAGCTGTGTAGTTCTGTCCACCATTAGCTGAATGATATAAACCTGTAATATTATAATTTGACATAACAACTATAATCTCATTTCCATCATCAGGATTAACGGCAATATCATTTATATACGCACCGGCAGCAGCACCTGGGACAGATATTTCTACTTCACCGTCTGCAGCTGCTGCAGAGCCTGTCAGCTTGTAAATTTTAGGCTCATCTTGAGGATTAAATGCGGCATAATAAAGTATACTCGCCGGTGTAGTAGAAACATTTAATGCATATATTCCATATCCTCCGGGGACTGTTAAATTATCGAGCCTTGTCCATCCGGCAGCAGTTCCGTTTTGAAAATCAGGAATTGAACCTAACTGATTATTTCTCCACAAAACATTCCCTGCCGGGTAATACATTACATTTTCATCACTTAGATCAACAACAAAAGGATTAATAAAAAATTGATTCGATGCTCCGGTTGGAGTAATATTAGACCATCCTGAATTCCATGATGGATTCCCCTGCAGATCATATTTCATACGGTTTACATTTCCTGACTGCGAAGAAGTATAAGCATAATTCTCGCCAAAGTAAGAAAATGAACCATCGCCGCTGCTGACATCATCTATCTGATCTGCAATGCTGCCGTTGAAAGTCAGATATGGAGTACCATTATCCTGCGTTCCTCCCATTATTCTATTATCGCCGCTGTTTTTGCTGATGGATATATGATAAAATTGAGTTACATTGTAGCCGTTATTTTTCTTCTCCCAAGGAAAATAAGTTTGATATGAGGTATTTGTTATATCTGAGGTATAGCTTAAACCTCCATCATGCCCCCACCACATTTTATTTGGATCAGCAGGATCAAATGCAAACGAATGGACATCCGGGTGAAAATTTGGATAACCGAAAGATTGAGGATGATAACCGCCAATCCATGCAGTTTTATTTTCCAGCGGCTTTGTAGCAAAACCATCTGTAGAAAGGAATAAGGAGCTGCCGCCAATTAAAACAAAGTTTTCATTATCAGGTTTCACTGCAACAATCATATCATAGCCGTTTTGAGTAGTTACATAACCTACTGTCGAGGCTACACCACCCAACGAAGTAAAATCTGGCAAATTATTCGTCCGATCTTCTGAGGTACCTCCGCTTATATTAACTTTATAAAATTTATTATCTTCCTTATTATCTACAATAACTCCGGTATGTGTCAAAAGGTAAGCAGTATTAGGATTAGAAGGGGCAATAGCGATAACACTTCTTGATGAAGTAGAAGGATAGCTTCCGGGGGTTATATTTGTCCAATTTGCACCGTCATTAGTTGTTTTATAAAGACCCGGAGATTGTGCCGGTGTTGTCCCCTGGAAACCTGCTGACAGTACTGCAAGAACGGTTCCGTTAGAGGCAACTGCTACATCACTGTAAATATGTTCATTTACTTCACCTAAAACTTTTGTAAAGGAATCTCCGCCGTCTGTTGATCTGAAAATACCTATACCATTACATGCAGTAAAAATATTTCCGTTTACTGGGCTTACGGCAACTCTTAAAACATAATCAAAATCACTTTCCCAAGAAGCTGGGTTCGGACTAAAAGTGCTCGCTAAAACATTCCATGTTTCACCATTATCTGTTGATTTATAAATTCCATTTCCAGTAAAGCTGCTTCCGACTGTGCCTGCTAAATTATGTCTGAATTCGCCGCTTGAATAATACCATGTATTAGTGGATCCCGGTCTGGGATCCTGAACTATGGAAGAGACGCTTAATACTGTTGAATTGGTGCTTTTTAAAGTCCAGGTAGTTCCCTTGTCGGTGGATTTCCAGATACCGCCCGAAGCTCCGCCTGCAATAATTATGTTAGAATTATTTATATCTACAGCTAAAGCTCTTGTTCTTCCGCCTACATTATTCGGACCTGCTTCACTCCATGTAAACGCTGATGTCTTTTGTAAGAAGGTATTTTTTTTGTTTATTATTTTTGCAAACTCAAGTTCTTTTTGTCTTATTGCGGGTGGAATCTTATTAGTTGAAGGATCCCGGAGCATATTAAAGAAATAATCATCTCTGGCTTTTTTCATTTCTACACTTGCTTTAGGTGATGAAGACGATCTCACCTTTTGGAATTTTACTTCCTCAGTTTTGTGACTGCTGAATTGTAAAAAAGAAAAAAGAGCAGCAACTGCTGCAATGGCAAATATTAAAAAGTTTCTGTATAGATTATTCATAGAACCTTCATTTTAATTAGTTATTAAACATAGTGATTGTCCAGTACTCCTTATCTCCGGGAACGCTTGTTTTAGAAATTCTTATAGAAACTATTTCTCCTTCTTTAATTTTATTTTCTTCTTTCTCAAAAAGATTTTTTGATATATAAGCTTCAATCTCAGAGTTGGGGGGAATCGGAGAAATTGAAGCTCCATATTCAAAAACCTCCCGAATTTTTAATCTGCAAATGAAATCTGATTTATCTTTAGAATATTTTAATATCTCAGCTTTTACATCGGCAGTACCGGGAGGAATTGATATTAAATGCTTTAAACTATCCGGAGAATTATTATCCTTTTTTGTTTCCTTGGAAGAGCATGAAAAACTTATCAAAAATAGAATAAGCAAATAACCTGAAAACAGCAGGCTCCTTTTTAACATTTTTATATCCCGTTTTAATTAGCAATAAGAAAGACAACACTTACTCAGGGGTAGAATCATTGAATTGAGGAGAAAAAAATAGAATTTTAAAAAGACAAAAACAATTAAAAATTTTAGCATGTGATTTGAAAATTTTCCAAACAGGTTCTAATTCTTAGTACCTGGAATTTAATGTTTCTCACATGATTACGAATAATCCGGCGGGTTCATTGAACTTAATCTCGAAAAGTCCGGATTTACAGTTCTTTTAGAATGGTTTGGCAGAATCAACTTTAAACTTCTTTTGAACCATATAAAGGAAAAAATCATACGAATTTTTTATCGTATTAACAAGACTTTCCTTATTAATCTATGGCTGCCAATATTTAAATTTATGAAATAAGCACCTTCCGGCAGGTTATTTGCATCCCACCTCAAACTGTGTGTACCCGGGCCATAATCTAAATCGTTAAAAACGGCAACTTCTTCTCCAAGGATATTGAAAATAGAAATATTCACCCGGGCAGCTTCTTTAAGAAACACTTGAATGTTTGTTGAGGATGAAACCGGATTCGGTGATACATTCATATAATTAACGGAACTATTTTCAGTTTTTTTTTCTTCTTCTATCGAAGTTAAAGCACCTTTTATCAAGGCATCTAATGTACCCTGGTCGA
>CAYSGP010000432.1:0-3184 GCA_964430095.1 uncultured Ignavibacteriaceae bacterium | reverse complement strand
TCTTTTCCGGTTCCTGTTTCCCCGGTTAACAGAACCGGTGTATTTGTCTCAGCAACTTTCTTAGCAATATCAACGGCATCTTTTATAACTTTAGAGGTGCCAGATATGTTATCAAAATTAAATTTTTCTCCGACCTGCTTCTCAAGCTGCTCAATCCTGTATTTCATCCTTACATTTTCCACCGCCCGCTGAATTACGGGAATAATTTTATTATCTTCATCCCCCTTGGTTATATAGTCAAAAGCTCCTTCTTTAATTGCGCGTACGCCGTCTTCAATTGTACCGTAAGCCGTAATGACAATTACTTCAGTTAAGGAATTAATTTTTCTGATCTTTTGAATAAGATCCAATCCGTTAATGTCGGGCAGCCGAACATCCGCAACAACAACCGCAAATTCTTCCTTTTGCGCTAAAGCTAATCCGCTTTTTCCGTCTTCAGCACAAATGACCTTATAACCTTCCAAGCTTAACAGCTTTAAAAGGAGATTTCTAAGATCTGCCTCATCATCGATTATTAAAATTGTATCTTTCATTCTTTTTAATTATTACCATTGGTAATTTATCAAAATTTTTTATTAGGATTAATTACTTTATAAGGAATAGTAATTCTAACAGTATCAGGATTGCTGGATTTTTTATATGTCTTTTGTCATAAAAAAGAAATTCGGACTGGTAAATAGCATTGTTTAGGAATATTTTAGTATCGATTATTAATAGTAAATTTTACCATTTTCTCCGCTTTTTCCAAATGAAAAAAAATATAAAAAAAATTATAATTGCTTCAGTAATTGTTGTGATAATTGCTTTGCTTTCTATTCCGAAATTAAGTTCCTCCGACCCTGCCGGCAATCCCCGAAATGCCAGGGAGACAAATACATCTCTTCCTGTTAAAGCTCATATTCTTAAACAAGAATCGCTGGATAACAGGGTTCTTACAAGCGGTTCCATCATTGCTAATGAAGAAGTTCAGCTCATGAGTGAAGTAGCAGGTAAAATTGTAAAAATATTTTTCAGGGAAGGAAGTGTTGTTAATGAGGGAGATATGCTTGTAAAGATTAATGATTCGGAGCTTCAGGCCCAGCTTACCAGAGAAGAATACCGCATAAAATTATTACAGGATACTGAATTAAGGCAGAAAAAGCTTCTTGAAAAAGATGCTATAAGCCAGGTGGAATACGATATCTCATTAAGTGAATTAAATGTTACAAAAGCTGAAATTGAATTGATTAATACGCGGATTGAAAAAACTGAAATCAAAGCTCCTTTCAATGGTGTGGTCGGTTTGAAATATGTAAGTGAAGGCAGCTATGTTACCTCTTCAACGGTAATTGCAAGTCTGCAGAATATTAATCCTATAAAAATTGATTTCTCTATACCGGAGAAATATTCTTCTTTAGTTAAGAGAGGAGATAATATAAATTTCAAAGTAACCGGCGATGAAAAAACATATACCGGTAAAATTTATGCAATTGAACCTAAAATAGATCCGGTATCCAGAACTCTAAAAATAAGAGGAATACACAGCAATCCGGGCAATAATATTTTTCCCGGCTCTTTTGCGGACGTTGAACTTGTTCTAAAACAAATTAATGATGCTGTAATGATCCCGACGCATGCTTTAGTACCCGAGCTGAAAGGACAAAAAGTATTTTTGTATAAAAACGGCAAGGCTTTTCCTCAAAGTGTGGAAACCGGGATAAGGAACGAGGAGAGAGTTCAAATTACGTCAGGATTAAATAATAATGATACTTTAATTACATCAGGCATACTGCAGATCCGCCCTGGAATGCCCATAAAGATTTCTGAGTTTAATTAAGAATATATGGATAAGGTATAAGGATAAGGATATGCCGAATATTCAGATAAGAAGTTAATTTTAAAAACATTTAATGCTTTTAAATTGAATCATAATTTCCCTTATACCTTTATACCATATACCAAATGTTAGAGAGGAAGCGATAGTAAATATGAGTCTATCATCTGTTAGTATAAGAAGACCAGTTTTAGCAATTGTAATGTCTATTATTATTGTCGTGTTTGGAGTTTTAAGTTACACATACCTTGGCGTTCGGGAATACCCGGCTGTAGATCCTCCTATTATCACTGTTTCAACAACCTATGTGGGAGCCAACGCAGATGTAATTGAATCGCAAATTACCGAACCTTTGGAAGACCAGATAAATGGGATTGCCGGTATCCGTTCGTTGACATCCGTGAGCAGGGACGGCAGAAGTATAATCACCGTTGAATTCGATATCGATGTGGATCTTGAAGCAGCGGCAAATGATGTTAGAGATAGAGTTTCAAGAACGATGAGTCAGCTTCCTTCCGATGTTGAAAATCCTGTAGTTGCCAAATCGGATGCAGATGCTTTCCCTATTTTATTCTTAAGTGTTCAAAGCGATACCCGAAATCTGCTTGAACTTACCGAGTTTGCAAACAATGCATTTAAAGAACGGCTTCAGACTATTCCCGGTGTGAGTGAAGTTAGAATTTGGGGAGAAAAGCGATATTCTATGAGGCTGTGGCTTGATCCTGCAAAACTTGCCGCCTACCAGTTAACTCCAATTGACGTAAGAGTTGCCCTTAATAGGGAAAATGTAGAACTTCCGTCAGGCAGTATTGAAGGAGATAATACGGAATTATCTATACGCACCATTGGACGATTGTATACCGAAGAAGAATTTAACAATATGATTGTAAAAGAAACCGATAAAAATATAATACGTCTTAGAGATATCGGTTATGCAAGACTTGATGCTGAAAATTTAAGGAGTATTTTAAAGCGAGATGGCATTCCAATGGTCGGAGTAGTTTTAGTTGCTCAGGCCGGGGCAAACAATATTGCTATTACAGATGAATTTTATAAAAGGCTTGAACAGATAAAAAGGAATCTCCCGGGGGACATAAATACTTTAATAGGTTTTGACGTTACGGAATATATTAAAGAATCTATTGATGAAGTTATTCAGACAATCTTTCTTGCATTCGGGCTTGTGATTCTTATAATCTTCTTATTTTTAAGAGATTGGAGAAGCACAATTATTCCGGTTCTTGCAATACCAATTTCGCTCATAGGTGCTTTTTTTATCATGTATGTGGCAGATTTTTCCATAAACGTTCTTACTTTACTTGGAATTGTTCTGGCAATCGGAATCGTTGTCGATGATGCCATTATTGTTTT
>CAYSGP010000431.1:0-11037 GCA_964430095.1 uncultured Ignavibacteriaceae bacterium | reverse complement strand
GAGCTTACAATCGAGTTTGATGTCAACAGTAATATTGAGCCGAACCTCAATATAGTTTTTAAATTCTGCGATAAAAATTGGAATCCTGTCGATAATATCTTCCTTCAAAATTACGGAGAAAATGTTGCATACAATTTGGATTTTGTACTGCTTCCATTCACTGTTCAGGGAGTACGTTATCATTTTAAAGGAAGTTTCCCGGATAAAAATAATTTCGTCTCTTTTCCTTTTTCCGGAAAATGGAAATACTTTATAACCGACTCCCAGGATACTTCAGTAGTTTTTGCTTCCGGGAGATTTTATTTTATCGGAAATATTTTAGAACTCAATGTTGATCTTAAAAAAGAGCATTTGGAAGATAAAGTTTATTATCCTCTTTCAATCGGCTACGTTTTTAACATTACAACCGATTTTATTTTACCTGAAGAGCTGTTTCCGGCTTATGTCGATCATATTGAAATTGTTGAAAATAAAAAAATTGGCTATCCGTTTTCGGTTGATAAAAATTCCAATACAAACACCCGTCAGTTTTACTGGGATGGTGATAGAAAAATTTCTTTTATAATCCGGGATATTCGTCCCGGGAATGAATACCGCAGAACGGATCTTAGAGATATAAACAGGTTCAACAGTAAGAATGTTCAGGCTCAGTTTGACGGAATCGAGTATTCAAGATTTTTCAAACCTGGCAGAAGAGATTTAAACGGAGGTTACCTTCTTACTGATTTTAGAAATGAATATGCTGATTATTTAAATGTCAAATTCTCAATACGTCCTCCATATGAGATATTCCAAAACATTTTTCTTGTCGGTGCTTTTAATGACTGGAAAATCCATCCCGAATACGAAATGGAAAATATAGGCGGTGTCCATAGTAAAACAATAGAATTGAAAAGAGGTGCATACGATTATCAATATGTGGCGGCTGATGTTGTAAATAACATGACAAAAAATGAAGATTGGATTGTTCTGGAAGGGAATTTCTGGGAAACTGAAAATTTGTATCACATATTTATTTATTATAATGATCCGAATTACGGTGGATATGACAGGATCATCGGTTATAAAGTAATTCTAAGCAGATAATTTTGAGGAACATTAAATGGAAAAATTGAAAGTCGGTGTAATCGGGACAGGCCATTTAGGAAAACTTCATCTGAAAATGTTTAAGCAGATAGAGAATTGCGAGCTGGTCGGCATTTATGATATCAATCCTGAGCAGGCTGATTCAGCAGGAACCGAATATCAGACGGAAGTTTTCAGTAATCCCGATAGTCTTCTAAAATTAATCCAGGCAGTTTCTATTGCTGCAACAACAAGCCAGCATTATAATTTAGTAAAAAAGGCATTAGAGAATAATATTCATGTCTTTGTCGAAAAACCGATAACTTCGGAAATTATTGAAGCCGAAGAGCTGGTAAAAATTTCAAATGAAAAAAAGCTGAACCTGCAGGTCGGGCATATTGAAAGATTTAATCCTGCTTTAATCTCTCTGGAAAAATATATTGTTAACCCCATGTTCGTGCAGACGGACAGGCTTGCCCAATTCAATCCGAGGGGAACAGATGTTGCCGTAGTTCTCGACTTGATGATTCATGATATTGACGTTATTCTTAACCTGATAAAAAGTAATGTCAGCAGGGTGGATGCAAACGGGGTTGCGGTTGTATCTGATTCAATCGATATTGCAAATGCACGGATCCAGTTTGAAAACGGTGCGGTGGCAAACGTTACTGCCAGCAGGATTTCGCAGAAGAAAATGAGAAAGATGAGAATTTTTCAGCGCGATACTTACCTTTCCCTGGATTTTATAACCGGAGTCTCTGAAATTTACAAGCTTATGCCGCTAGAGAAAAATATTGATCCTTCCCTCATAACTTTCGGCGAAATTGGGATCGGAGAAAAAAGAAAAAAAATTGTATACGAACAGCCGGAAATAAAAGAAATAAATGCACTCGAATATGAATTGCAGCTCTTCGTAGATTCAGTCTTGAATAAAAAACGGCCGGTTGTTTCAGGAGAAGACGGTCTGAAAGCATTAAAAGTAGCTCAATTAATAATTGAACGGATTGAATCTCAAACAGTATCTTAAAGGTGAGAAAAAAGCGTGAAATGTAATTTTTTTTTCCTGCTTTTAATATCTCTATTAGGATTAAACTGCAGTGTTTATGAAACTTTTGTGAATATCGCCCGACTAAAGTTTAAATTGGGTGAGACAAACAACAGTCTTTTATGCGGGGTTAAAATTTCCGATAAATCAAAGCTGACTGATTTTAAAACCATGGAATTACTGCAGATTTCTTCGTCTTTTGCTAAGGGATCTCTTCCGGTTTCATTTACTCTGAATATAGAGGCTAAGAATCCCAATACAGGAAAAGACGGATATCCGAAAACAAATGACGCCATTAATTCTTTCCCGTGGCGTCTTCTCATCGATGATAAGGAAACTATTTCCGGGAATATTTCATCGCCTGTGTCCGTTCCGGGAACCGGTGAAACTGAAATTTTTCCTCTTCAAATTAATCTGGACCTGATTCCTTTCTTTAAAGAAAAAGGATATGAATCATTGATAAACCTTGCACTTAATATCGGCGGGTACGGGAGAACTTCTTCAAGAATAGCCCTTTATGCCAAACCTTCGGTTTCAACTTCGCTGGGAGTTATAAGTTATCCTCAGGAATTAAAAATAGTCAGTTCTGAATTCAATAATTAATATTGCTTTTAATAATTATGTAAATTACAATTCAAATAATAATTGAATTTTAATCTAAATATAAAACGGACCTAATAATGGTAAACAAATTGAGGTATGCAGTTGGTGTAGATCTCGGAGGAACCAGTATAAAGATTGGAATAGTTTCAAGCGAAGGAAAAACGCTGAAGAAAGTTTCATTGAATACCGAAGCGGAAAAAGGTCCGGATTATGTTATTAAACAGATTAAAAAAGGAATTCATTCCATTTTAGCTGCAAATAAAATTAATCTAAAAGGAATCGGAATCGGTGCGCCTGGCGTAGTAACTCTTAAAACCGGAACAGTGGAAAATCCTCCCAATTTCCCGGGGTGGGAAAAAGTTGAGTTGGGTAAAATAATAAAAAAGGAATTCGGTCTGCCGGTTCATATAGAAAATGATGCAAATGCGGCTGCAGTCGGAGAGCTGATCTTTGGTGCGGGCAAAAAATACAATTCATTTATTATGGTAACCCTCGGGACAGGAGTCGGCGGCGGTGTTATAATTGATAAAAAGCTTTATAGAGGAGAATTCGGAGCTGCAGGGGAGGTAGGTCATATCACTATTGATTTCAACGGTCCAAAGTGCAACTGCGGTTCGTTCGGCTGCGTTGAAGCTTATATAGGAAATCAGTACCTGGTTAATTCAATTAGAAATGAATTGCCTTCTCATCCCGATTCTTTAGTAAATAAATTAATTGAACAGGATTATATTAATCTTACTCCCAAAATAATCGATACAGCTGCAGAGCTAGGAGATGAATATGCTGCATCGGTTATTAAAGATACCGGAAGATATTTAGGTTCGGCTTTGGCTTCGGTAAGCAACCTTCTCGATATAAGCACTTTCATAATCGGAGGCGGTGTTGCAGGTTTCGGCAAACCTTTATTTGATGAAGTCATAAAAACAGCATCATCCAGAGTTTTAAAACCGCTGCAGAACCGCGTAAAAGTCCTTCCGGCTAAGCTGAAAAATGATGCAGGAATAAAAGGGGCTTCTGCTCTTATCTATTACGTAACTGGCTGAATCAGGAATTTTTTTTGAATTACATTTAATATTATGAAGCGGGTAATTCAAATATTCTGTCTCTTTTTTTATATTGGAATAGCATCCATTTTAGTAGCCCAGGACAAAGATTCTTCATCTGTTTTTCCTGCCGATACTCTTCGTAACAGTTCGCGGGATTCACTGCTTGCAGATACAACCAAAAGGTATGATGTTGATACTGTCATTTATGCTGCTGGATCCGATTCTTTGATCTTTTTTATTAATGCTAAAAAGATGAATATTTACGGCGATGCGTCGCTTCAGTATAGAAAAACGGATTTGAAGAGTGCTGATATCTTTATTGATTTTAATACGAGCAATGTCGAAGCAGTAGGGATTCCTTCCGATACTGCAAAAGGAGGATTTATCAAAACCCCGGTGCTCACTGAAGAAGGGGAATCATATGAGGGTGTCCGGATGATTTATAATTTTAAAACCGCCCAGGGATTTATAGCTTCTGCCGGAACAGAAACTGAAGGCGCCTTCTATACAGGAGAAAAAATTAAGAAAGTAGACCGGAATACATATTTTATTGAAAACGGAATTTATACAACCTGCGAGCATAGTCCGCCTCATTACAATTTTTACTCTCCCGAAATGAAGGTGGTGAATAAGGAACAGATAGTTGCAAAATGGATTTGGCTGGAATTCGGGGGAGTTCCTTTTCCGATTCCGCTGCCGTTTGCCGTATTTCCTATTCAGTCGGGAAGACGTTCAGGAATAATCATTCCGGTGTACGGTGAAGATGCTACTTACGGGAAATATTTTTCACGAATGGGATATTTTTGGGCAATCAGCGATTATATGGACTTGGCCGTCACAACCGATATTTTTACAAAAGGCAGCTGGAGCCTGAATAACCGGTTTAGATATGCTGAAAGATATAATTTTACCGGCAGCTTTGACGGTTTTTATTCATTTAAAGAAATTAATGATGAAGAGGATGAAGATTACAGTAAAGACCAAAGCTGGCGGATCAAATGGAACCACTCTCAGAATATTGATCCGACTTTAAAGTTTGATGCAATCCTTGAATTCGCTTCGGGGAGCAGTTTTTATAGACAAAACGTCTCTGACCAAAGTGAGCTGCTTCGAAATGACATTATTTCGAATGCAACCATGCATAAATCATGGGAAGAATCCGGAAACAGCCTTTCATTAGGTTACAGCAGGAATCAGGATCTGGAAAACGGAGATATTGCCGAAGTCCTCCCAAACCTAGCTTTTAACATGTCGCAAAAATATCCTTTCAAAAGAGAAGCCGGATCCGGAAGCCAGAAATGGTATGAACTTATTGGATATAAGTACTATGGTCAATTGCAGAATAACCGGAATAAAGTAGACGGTAATTTAAAAATTAGGGGTGCCATTCAGCATCAGCTTTCTATAAGTGCATCACCCAAAATAGGTTATTTGAATATTACACCGAATATAAATTATACGGAAAGATGGTATAATAAGCGGGTCGAAAAATATACGGAATATACGCCGGCTCAACCCGACTCACCTCAAACTAATGCTGAATACACTCTGGTAACTAACGATGTTAAAGAAATAAATTTCGTAAGAACATTCAATTTGGGGGTATCTGCTTCCACTAAATTTTTTGGAATGCTTCAGACGAATATTTTTGGAATCAGCGCAATCAGGCACCAGGTTGAACCCAGAATTTCATATACTTATACACCCGATTTTTCAAAACCTTTTTGGGGCTATTATGATACTTATATCGATTCTCTCGGCAGGGAGGTGGAATATAACAAATTTGAGAGAGAACTTTTTGGGGGTATTCCAAACCAGGAATCTCAAAACATTAACTTTTCAATCGGAAATGTTTTTGAAATGAAAACCGCTGCCGATCCAACCGATACAACCTCAAAAGAACAAAAAATCCGGCTGCTGAACTTAGATGGGAGCATCGGTTATAATTTTGCTGCCGACAGTTTAAATTTTTCGGATATCAGTATGAGTGCCCGGACTCAAATCGGCGAATACTTTAACTTTTCCAGTTCTGCAATTTATACATTGTACGATTATGCTGGGAATCAAAGAATCAACAAATTTTTAATTAGTGAAGGGAAAGGATTGTTCCGCTTAACGAATTTGACTTTTTCAATGGGAACAAGCTTGTCCGGCGAGAAAATTCAATCTGCTTTTGCAGGGGATCAGGAAGAAGTTCTGCCTGAGGATGAATTTGGATTGCAGGAAGAAAGAAGCGGGTATAAAGGAATCTATGAAGAAAAAGAATCTGATTTTTCTATCCCCTGGGATATCTCTCTTAACTATAGCTATTCTTTTTCCAAACCGACCGCATCAGGTTCTGCAACAAGTTCAAGCATCAGCGGCGGTTTTAATTTTAATTTAACCCCTAATTGGAAAATATCTGCTTCCGGGAGCTATGATTTTAATAATAGACAGTTTGCCGCACCCAGTATCGTAATATCAAGGGATCTGCACTGCTGGCTGATGAACTTTACATGGAACCCAATCGGGACTTACAGAGGCTATAGATTTGAGATAAGAGTTAAAGCTCCTCAGCTTCAGGATTTGAAGGTTACAAAACAGAATCAATTCTTCAGCGGAAAAAGATAAAAAAGATGGAAAATGGAAGATAGAAGATGGAAAATGTTGAGCAAAGCATTTGTTTATCCCGGTGATTTATGAAAGAAATAATTATTGACGGAAATAATTTAATAGGCAAGAATAAAGCTTTGTCAATAATTCAAAAAAAAGATAAAGCTGCGGCCAGAGAGAAGCTTGCATTTTTGCTGGATAGATATTATTCAAATAAAGCTCTGAAGGCTTACCTTCATTTTGACGGTTATAAAAGCATTTCAATCGCGATTGAAAATATCAGGATCATATATTCAAATGAAAAAACAGCTGATGAAAAGATAAAAACTCAGATTGAACAGGCAAAAAACAGAAAGAGCATAACGGTGCTAACCTCAGATAGAAATCTGCAGCAGTTTGCAAAAGCATGCAGCTGCGGAATTATATCAAGTGAGAATTTTTGGAAAATAGTTCAAAGTATCAATCAGCAGGATGACGAACAGAGCCGGATTGATGAAATCAATAATATTGAAGAATTTAAAAAAATTTTTAATGCAAAATGATTCCTTTTTTTCTTAGAGGAGGAGTTCCTGCTTCTATATTTAAAAATGATTAAATAAGTATGGATCAGAAACTTGATTGAAAATTAAACGAGATCCCCGCGGGCAGATTCACCTGGTTTAATATACCGACAGAAAAATTCCATCCCAATTCGGAACTTTGTCTTTTATTATATGCCGAAACTAATCTTACGGCATTTATTGCGCTCGCAATCCGGTTTAATATCAATCCGCCTACTACAAATCTTATATTATTATAAGCTTCTTCACTGGAAGTCCACTGACTGCGGTATCTTTTTCTATCATCATCCGACCAGCTCCAATAATACTGCTGAGCATCGTACATTGCGGCAAAGTTTCTCTCTAATGCTTTCGCATCATTATATTCATCAATATTTTCGTAAACACCTATATTAGCAAAATATTCTTTGTTTTTGCCGGCGGTATTGACTCCTCCGTTAGAAGTAGCAAAAGATTTATACTTATCTTCCTGCCAGTTAGCATAGGCATTCATTCCGATGTAAACTCCCCAGAGTACTCCTTCCGCGATCGTGAAATATTTTCCGCTTGAATAGGATTCAGCGTATAGTTCTCCCATTCCCGGGAGAAGAAGCGAATAAATTATTGCTAAGCCGGTATTTTTCTTTTTAGGAATATTGGTAAGGATGGAATCTTTAGCGAATGAAGGTGCCGGAGATTTCATCCGGTTCTCGATCCAGAGCTGTCCCCCGTATTCATTTATTTGGTTTTCAGAAGAATTATCCTGTGAAAAAAGAGCAGGTGTGATAACTACAATAAGTATTAATAATATTTTCATATTTATAATTGAAATTTCTGCATTAACCTGCTAAAGAATCAATTGAATTTTTAATCCCTACCGGTTGGTTAATTGAGCCGGTAATGATTTCCCCGCAGCACCGGCTATTGTCAGCAGCAGTGACTTTTACCCGGGTAAATTCATTTACTAAATTTGCATTGAATTGAGTTTGAAATCTAACATAATTTGAAGAAAATCCTTTCATGATTCCGTCCCTGTTTTCAGCTTCCAGCAGAACTTGTAATTCTTTGCCGATCATTTTTTTATAAAATTCATTTTTTTTCTTTTCACTTAACATTCTTAAAATATTAGTTCTCCTCTTTCTTTCATAAATATCAATAATTCCGTCATAATTTATTGCTTTAGTGTTAGGTCTTTCACTGTATGTGAAAACATGAAGATAACTCACCGGCAGATCGAGAAGGAAATCGTGTGTTGCTTTAAAGTCATTTTCTGTTTCGCCGGGGAAGCCGGTGATAACATCCACGCCGATTCCCAGGCCCGGAATCCGGTTTGCACACCTATTAATAATTTCTTTGTAAAATTCAGCTTTGTATCTCCGCTGCATTAATGCCAAGATTTTATTGCTTCCGCTTTGAAGAGGAATATGAAAATGCTTGCATAATTTTTCACTTTCGGCTGTAAGGCCGATTATTTCCTCGGAAAGCAAATTCGGCTCAATTGAGCTAATCCTTATTCTAAATTCTCCGTTGATTGCAGTTAGCTTCAGCAGCATTTCATACAGATTTGTTCTATAGGATTTTCCGTAATCACCTACGTTTACACCGGTTAAAACAATTTCTTTATATCCTGCATTGATAAGCTTTTTAAAATCAGTTTCGACTTCATCCGGATTCATGCTTCTGCTTTTGCCCCGTGCAAGAGGTATGGTGCAGAAAGAACATTTATAATCGCAGCCGTCCTGGATTTTTAAAAATGCACGTGTTCTTCCGGTTATTTCAGGATCGGTTGAATGGGATGGACCGAATTCATCTAGCTCCTCTGCAGGGGAAACATAAATGCAGGACAGCCCTGTTTGTGAAGGTTTTTTTTCTTCAGCCAATATAGGATTAAGATAATTAAGCATCCTGAATTTTTCTTTGGCGCCCAGAATTAAATCTACTCCCTCTATCCTTGAAATTTCATCAGGTCTTAATTGTGCATAGCAGCCGGTTACCACTACGAAAGCTTGAGGATTTTGCCTTAATGCCCGTCTCACAAACTGACGGCATTCTTTTTCTGCATTTTCAGTGACCGAACATGTATTGAATACATACACGTCAGCGTTCTCCTTAAAATCAACAATCTGAAAACCGTTTGAATGGAATTGTTCTCCTATTGTGGAAGTTTCGGAAAAATTAAGTTTGCAGCCTAAGGTATGTAAAGCAACTTTATTCATTTGCCTGGCAGTAAAAAAAAGAGCGGGAAAAATTTACCCGCTCTTCAAATAATTTGAAATTATAATTATTTTTCTTTCGAATGCTCTTCCGGAACTTCAAAAATCGGGAAATCGGATGAATCTACTTTTCCCGGATCAACACTAAGTATTTCCTGAACGGAAACTCTGTCAAGTTTATGCCGGTCTAAGTAATTCTTTACATCTTCTTCGGACTTCTCTTTCAGGGCTGCGATTGCGCTAAGAACGATTTTTTTGTTCTCTTTATCGAACTCAATTACTTTAAGAGGAATTACATCATCGAAAGGAAAATGATTTACGATATTTTTAACTTTTGCCGGTGCAAGCTGGCTGGACGGTACAAATCCGTCAACCTTCTCAGGAAGTTCTGCAATTAATCCTTTCTCGATTATCCTTACTACTTTCCCTTCAGTTAGAGTTCCGACAGCATACAATTTTTCAAACTGTTCCCAAGGATTTACCTGGACTTGTTTATGCCCGAGAGAAATTTTCCTTTGCTCAATATCGGCATTCAGCACAATAACATCCAGTTTTTCACCTTTTTTAACAACTTCGCCAGGATGACGTATTTTTTTAGTCCATGATAGATCTGAAATATGAACTAATCCGTCTACGCCCGGTTCAAGCTCAACAAAGACCCCGAAATTAGTTAGGTTCCTAGCAACTCCCGTATGCTTTGAACCGACGGGATATTTAGCCATGAGCGATTCCCAGGGATCCGGTTCAAGCTGTTTAATGCCGAGCGATATTTTCTTTTCATCTTTATCAAGGCTTAATATTACCGCTTCAACAAGCTGTCCCATTGAAACCACTTGGGACGGATGCTTAATATGCTGGGTCCAGCTCATTTCAGAATTGTGAATTAATCCCTCTATTCCTTTTTCTATTTCAATAAATGCACCGTAATCGGTGAGAGATACTACACGTCCGGTAACCTTATCACCGACTTTATATTTTTTATTGATATTTTCCCAAGGATGAGGAAGCAGTTTCTTTAAGCTGAGCGATATTCTTTTCTTCTCTTCGTCAAAATCTGTAACTACAACTTTGATCGTCTGATCAAGCTTTAGAACTTCATTGGGATGATTAATTCTTCCCCAGCTTAAATCAGTAATATGAATTAATCCGTCAACTCCGCCCAGGTCGACAAATACTCCGAAGTCAGTAATTGCTTTCACAGTTCCTTCAAGTATCTGGCCTTTTTCAAGACTGTTTAAAATTGCCTGGCGCTGATCTGATATTTCCTCTTCAACTAAAACTTTATGGGAAACAACAACATTTTCAGTAGGTATATTTACCTTCACAACCTTAAAATCCATCATTTGTCCGACAAATGCATCAAAATCTCTAATTGGTCTAATATCGATTTGGGATCCTGGCAGAAATGCTTCCATTCCCATTAAATCCACAACCATTCCGCCTTTAATCCTTTTGATTATTTTTCCCTGGAGCACTTCGCCGGTCTGGTAGGAATTAAGAACTTTCTCCCATACCTTCAGAAAATCTGCTCTTTGTTTGCTGAGTACAAGGTTTCCTTCCTGATCCTCAACACTTTCGAGAACGACATCGACCTCTCTTCCAATCTTAAGTTCATCAGCATTTGTAAATTCAGTTTTTGATATAGAACCTTCGGATTTAAATCCTACATCCAGAATAACGCTGTCATCCTGTATCCTGACTATTTTTCCTTTTATTAATTCTCCTTCTTTTACATCGCGGAAAGAATCGGAATACAGTTTTGCTAAGCTTAAAAATTCTTCCTGTGTGTATACCGAATCGAAATTTTTTTTCGCCTTCTTGTATTCATCTGGTGTCACAACATTTATTTTCGTTTCTTTTGTATCTCGGGGCATTCATCCTCCTCATCAATTTTCGCCTTACGGCAAGTTAACCTGCTTAATTATTAAAGCTAA
>CAYSGP010000430.1:0-13710 GCA_964430095.1 uncultured Ignavibacteriaceae bacterium | reverse complement strand
GTCTTTTTGCAGTACCCAATGCCTGAAGACCAGCAACTCCAGCTCCCATTATCACAACTTTTGCCGGTTGAATCGTTCCTGCTGCTGTCATCATTAAAGGAAAGATTTTTCCAAGTTCATTGGCACACATTATAACACTTTTATATCCGGCAATATTTGCCTGTGAACTTAAAGCATCCATTTTTTGGGCAAGCGAAGTTCTGGGAATCATATCCATTGAAATGACATTAATTCCTTTTTGTGCGCAAAGTTTCGCAATTTCCGGAAAGTTTAAAGGATATAAAAAGGTTATCAATAAAGAACCGGGTTTAAATAGATCTATTTCGTTTTTATTTTCGTTTAAAGCTTTAATTGACTCATCACTTAACTGAGAGCTGTCAGCCGGACGCTGAACTTTTAAGATAATATCAGCGGAAGAAAACAATTCCACCGGATTTTCAACAATTTTAGCACCGGCATCTATGTATTTTTCATCAGAAAAACCAGCATTAAGTCCGGCATTTTTCTGAATATGAATCTCATATCCAAGCTTCAACAATTTTTGAGCAACTTCGGGAGTTGCTGCCACTCTGTTTTCCCCTGCAAAAATTTCTTTAGGAACAGCTATAATCACAGTCCTTCTCCTTATCGGGACAAAAAGTTCCGAATAATAAAATTATCAAAAATTTAAGTAAAACTAATTGTTTTTTTAAGGAAAAAAAATATTCGGTGAACTGAAAAGTTTTTAAGTGCTGAAAAGTATTCCTATAAATTTTTTAAAAAAATGTCCGAAAATGAATTAGCATAGTATTTGTACATTTATATTTGAGGTGATAACATGACGATACGTATAACATATAGGATAAACGATAATCTTATATCCGAAAGAAAGCTGTTAGTCCATAAATTATCTGATCTTACAAGGTTTATTTTCAGAATAAACAATAACCAGAATATTAGAATAATCAACTACTGGATTGTATAATTATTTGAACAGATAAGTATAATTTCTTCACTTCTCTTCCAAAGCAGGTAAGAAATTCTCAAATTTGATTAAGCCAATCGTTACATGTAATTTTTTACGACTTCAGGCTGTTCATGAGTAAGGCAATGAATAGTCCCCAATCCCCAAACTAAATCCACTGAATGAATTCCGGCGACGATTCGATCCGGGAACAGTTCCGATAAAATACCGAGCGCAATTTTATCGTTCGGATCATTGAAGGTAGGAACGAGGACGTATGAATTTGAAATATAAAAGTTTGCATAACTTGCAGGAAGCCGTTCTCCTTTAAAATAAAGTGCGGAAGGCATGGGAATCTCTACGATATTAAGTGATGAACCGTCTTCCAGAATCTGTCCTTGAAGTTTTTCCTTATTTTCTTTTAAGAGATAATAATTTTCATCTTGTGAATTTTTTTCCTGAACGATAACCGCAGTATTTTTATTTATAAACCTGCAGAGATCATCCACATGACCGTGAGTATCATCTCCAGTTATCCCTCTCCCGAGCCAGATAACCTTTTTTATTCCAAGAAATTTATCAAACACTTCCTCATAATCTTTCTTTGAAAATCCCGGGTTTCTTACCTGAATATTTTGATCGAGCAGACATTCTTCCGTAGTAATCAAAGTCCCAAATCCGTTTACATCGATGCTGCCTCCTTCAAGCACAACATCGGTATCTTTATGTTTAACTATCAGTTCTTTTAAACTAAGAGTTTCGGAAAGAATTTCCGGAATTTTTCTGTCCTTTTTGTAGTTATCATATTTTGCCCATGAATTGAATTTAAAGCTGACTAAAACCTGCTGGTTTTCGCTCTGAACAAATAAGGGGAATGAATCCCTAGTCCATCCTCTGTTTGTTTTTATCTTGAAGAACTCAATGTTATTTAAATTAGCGTGACAGTCTTTTAAAATTCTTAAAGCATTAGCTTGATGTTCTTTATTCTCAACCAGTATTTTCACCTTTTCCTCTAAGGCTATTTTTCTAATTATCTCTCCGTAAACCCAGGGAATCGGTGTAATTTTTCCAGGCCAGTCTTCAATATTGTGCGGCCAGCCGATCCATGTTGCCTCATGTTTTTCCCATTCAGCGGGGAGTCTCGGATTAAAATTCTGCAAAAAATCCCGAACTGCGGAGTTATCGATTGGTTTTTTTCTTCTAGGCAGATAAGGTTTCTTCAAGATTTTTCTTTTCATGTAATTTTTTAGTTTTTCTTTTTCATATAATTTTTTTAAAAATGGCTATACTGAATTCAGTACAAAACAATGACCATAAATTTGCGGAGAATTATTCGTCGATAAATCTTTTATTTATATCAATATAGGAATCGATGCGCCGGTCTCTTAAAAAGGGCCAGTTATGCCGGATGTATTCGATTCTTTCTAAATCTATTTCTCCCAGGATAATTTCTTCTTTATCTTCTGAACCTTGAGCTATTATTATACCTTGAGGATCGGAAATGAAAGTTGAGCCCCAAAATTCTAAACCTGCAGAATCCTTCGAAAGCTTTTCAAGTCCTACCCTATTAACTGCCGCAACATAGATTCCGTTTGCAATTGCATGCCCTCTTTGGATTGTTTTCCATGATTCCAGCTGAGCAGCACCATGCTCCTTTTTCTCGTGGGGATGCCAGCCGATAGCGGTAGGATAAAATAGTATACTTGCTCCCATTAATGCCGTTATTCTCGCACTTTCGGGATACCATTGATCCCAGCAGATCAAGGTACCGATATTTCCGAATTCGGTAGTGAAAGATTTATATCCAAGATCCCCCGGCGTGAAATAATATTTTTCATAATAAGCCGGATCATCAGGTATATGCATTTTCCTGTAAACCCCGGAAATCTCACCCAGAGTATTTATTACAGCCAGACTGTTATGATAAACACCCGCCGTACGTTTTTCAAAAACAGGAACAATTATAACGGCTTTTTGCCTCTTTGCAGCAATACTGATTGCTTCGGTGCTCGGACCGGGAATAGTCTCAGCCAGCTTAAAATAAGCTGTATTTTCTTCCTGGCAGAAATACTGAGAGCGGAAAAGCTCAGGAAGACAAATTACCTCGGCACCTTCTTTAGCCGCTTTTTCAATCCAAGAAAGTGCATTATTCAAATTCTGCTCAGTGTTTGATTCCATTTTTAACTGGAGCAGACCTGCGGTAAATTTTTTTTTGCCGTTCATTTTATCCGCTGATTTTAGTAACCAAATGTTGAAACCAAAATTCCGTTTGAATTATATTCTTTGCTCCTCTGCAATTTATCTCCTTCGAAGTATTCTTCTTTCTTTAAAGTTCCGTTATTAAAGTAGGTTCTGACCCAGCCTTCAAGCTTTCCGTTTATATAATTTTCCTTCTGTAGTACCGCACCATATAATCCGAAGATTATCTTTTCTCCCGTTATTTTTCCGCCGCTGTAATATTCTTTCGTTTTTACGAGACCGTTCTCATGATAGGTTTTGAATTCTCCGTTAAGAATATTCTCCGTATAATAACCGGATGACTGTAAAACACCGGTTTTATAGTATGTAAGCCCAATTCCGTTCTTTTGGTTGTTTTTATAAGTATACTGCGACATCAGCTCGCCCGTATCATAATAATTTTTTGCTAATCCCTTTTGTATCCCTTTAATATATTCTTTTTCCGACTTCACGCTCCCATTTTCAAAATATTCAACCGATTTCCCGTTTAAGGTATCATTTGAGTAATTCCATTCCTCCTTTAAATAGCCGGTATCGTAATAAAATTTTGCATAGCCGTCTCTTAAACCGTTTTTATAAAAAATTTCTTCTTTAATGGCTCCGTTATCATAATAATTTCTTTCGGTTTTAGATTGTTCCTGAAGCTTTCCGAGGTAATCAAATTTAACCCTGTTAAGCAACTCTCCGTTTGCATAAACATCCTTAACCCGCAGCAATCCTCCCATATCATAAATGTGCACTTCATTTTCAAGTTTATCATTTACGTAGGTAGCTTCCAAAGCAACTGTCCCGTTCTCATGATAAACCTTAGTTAGTCCCTCGAGCTTTCCATTTACAAATCTTTTTTCAACTTCCAGCTTTCCGGATTGGAAGAAAGTTTTGGAAACCTCCTGGAGGGCGCCATTCACATAATTCCATTCACCCTGAAGCTCTCCTGTTTTGTAATAAGTATAAGTAATACTTTCTAGCTTTCCGTTGAAATAATTCTGCTCCGCCCAAAGCTCGCCCGATTCATAATACCATTTGGAAATTCCTTCTTTCTTTCCATCCTTATAATTCCATTCCCTGCTTACTTTGCCGTCAGGGAAATACCAGGTAGAAATTCCTTCCTCTTTCCCCTGAAAAAAGCGCCATTCCTTCCAAAGCTTTCCATCGGGGTAATATTCTTTGTACATGCCGTGCAGCTTGCCGTTCCAATAATCTCCCTCGGTCTTTATTACACCTCCAGGATAATAGGTTCTTTTGACTTCAACCTGAGCATATGAAATATCCAAAGAGACAAAAAACAATATCATAATTAAAAGTATTTTTCGCATTCTTCAGTCATTAAATTTTTATAATACCTGTAAAATTAAATTTTTTTTATTTGAAGGGAAATTGAGAAATGAATTATTGATTTTTCTTTGCATAATTGCTTGATTTTTACTGCTTTATAGTGAATCCCGATTTTTCAATTAATCCTTTTGCTTTTTCAGCAGTTTCCTGAGTATCAAAAGAAATTCTAAATGTTCCTCCTGCTCCTTCCCGGATTTTCAGAAGCTCGATATCCTTTATATTTATAGAGTTTTCATACAAAACGGAAGTTAACCGGCTGAGCACTCCCGGTTCATCTTTTACATACACATAAAGATCAAAAAGAGGATTTAAAAATCCTTTAGTGTTTTTAGGAATTTCATCTCTCTTCAGTCTCGCGGATTCGAAAAGCTTTTTCAGCGAAGCAAGATCATCTTTTATCAAATGGTCAATTATTTCAATCAGCGAAAGATTAAATTTTGTAAGCGCCTGCAGAATCGATTTTTTATTATTTTTTATGACAGGCTCCCAGATACCGTAATCGCTGGAAGCAATTCTTGTCATATCCCGGAATCCACCGGCTGCGAAATCCAAAAAATTTATGTCGCTGTTTTCACTGCTTACGGAATTTACCAGGGCAATTGAAAGCAGCTGCGGTAAATGACTGACGCTTGCAACAATCTCATCATGAAGATAAGGATTTAAAAATTTTATCCTTGAACCTATGCCTTTAATAATTTCCAGCAGCAGCTTATAATTTTCACCGTCAAGTTTTTTATCGGATAAAATATATACTGCATTTTCAAATAAAAGAGGATCGGAATTCTCATATCCGCCGACCTCTTTTCCCGCCATGGGATGACCGCCTATATAAAACCCCATGCTATTAATACTTTTCCATTTATCTTCAAAAATACCTTTAACGCCGCATACATCGGTTATAATCGAATTTTTTTTTAACAGCGGTGAAATTCTAGTGAATACCTGGAAAGATAATTCCGTAGGAAGGCAAAGAAAAATTATTTCCGAATAGCAAGCTTCTTCTTCTGAATTTAAAACTTTATCTATAATTTTCTCCTGCAGTGCCAAATGGGAAATTTCCTTAACATCAAAGCCGCTTATTGAATAAGAGGGGTTATAATTCTTAACAGCTTTTGCCAAAGAACCGCCGATAAGTCCTAGACCAATAATTGAGATACTTTTCATCAGCTGAATTTCATACCGCCTGTTTTTATACCGGTTAAATAAAGATTAATTGATCTAAACCTCCGGGCAGAAATTGATTACATTTTTCTCCCGATAACTTCGGCAATCAATTTTGCCTGTTTCATTAATTCAAAAAACTGATCCGGCAGAAGTGCTTGAGGCCCGTCCGACAAAGCTTTTTCAGGTTCGTTATGAACTTCGACCATGAGCCCGTCGGCGCCGGCAGCAACCGCAGCACGGGCCATGGGCAGAACTTTATCCCGCAGCCCTGTTGCATGGGACGGATCTGCTATCACAGGAAGATGACTTCTCTTGTGCACCACCGGAATAGCAGAAAGATCAAATGTATTTCTAGTATAAGTCTCAAACGTCCGGATCCCTCTTTCACAAAGCATCACCTGTTTATTTCCGTTGGATAAAATGTATTCTGCCGACATAAGAAGATCTTCCACAGTTGCCGCCAAACCTCTCTTAAGCATTATCGGTTTATTTATTTTTCCAAGATCTCGCAGAAGAGAAAAATTCTGCATGTTGCGTGCACCGATTTGAAAGATGTCCGTGTACTGTTCAATTAGTGATATTTGATTTGTTTCCATAACTTCGGTGATTACAAGCAGATTGAATTTATCTGCAGCCTTCCTGAGAAGCTTCAATCCGTCTTCACCCATACCCTGAAACGAATACGGCGAAGTCCTGGGTTTAAATGCACCGCCTCTTAAAATTTTTGCACCGGCTTTTGCCACAATTTCAGCAATTGTAAAAATCTGCTTTTCACTTTCTACCGAACAGGGGCCGGCCATCATGACAACATCATTGCCTCCGATTGTAACTTCACCGATTTTAATCTCCGTATTATCCTTTTGAAAGCTCCTGCTTGCAAGTTTAAATGGTTCTGTAATTCTGTAAACTTCAGCAACGCCTTCAAGAATTTTTACATTCCGGATATCAAAATCGGGCTGAACCCCGATAGCGCCGAGGACTGTTGTTTCAACTCCCGTGGATTTATGAACTGCAAACCCGAATTCTTCCAGATGTTTAATTACATTTTCAAGCTGCTTATCGGATATATTTTTTTCAAGAACTACTACCAATTTATATTCTCCGTTTTTTAATGAAAATTTTTCTCCCCGGCTTCAACAGCCAAATCAATATGATCTTCCTTGGTCGGAACAGCACATGAATATTTGGGACTGTATGCACAATAAGGATTGTAGGTTAAATTAAAATCAATTGTATAAACGAAATTTGAATCGGGATTCAATTCAAAATCCAGGTAGCGCCCAACGCCGTAAGTTTGATTTCCGGTTGTATTATCGGTAAACCAAATGCTGTAATACTCTTCACCGTTACCGGCTGTTCCTTTATAAACATTTAATTTATATTCTTTGTTTTTATAATTGAATTTCACAAAACCAAATCTTACTGATGTTCTTTCTTCTCCCTTAGTTCCGAACACTTTAACAGTATCTTTTTTATCATATAAAAAAAGTCTGCTTTTAAAAACAATTTCAGGATCCGGATCATAATATTTTAGAGGCTCAAAATCTATTTTTCCTTTAAAGTTAAACGGCGAACCGGGATCATTCTTCATGTATTGATCTTTTTCCGATCTATATTTTTCTATTTCTTCAATATAATTTTTTTCTTCAGGAGAATAATTTTTCCCGCAGGATGTTAAAAGAATTAAATTTATAAAAAACAGGTATAGAACCCATTTAAGATTGCTTTTCAAAAATATTCCTTTTTTAATCTATTTGAACCTTAAATTTATCAAAATTAAAATTCTCATAAAATGTAAGCTTTGGTGATTTATAAGGATTTTTTATTTGATTGCTTAAACCGCTTCTAATAATAAAATACCCTGCAGGATCTGATTCAATAAATTGGAATTCGGACAGATTAACAGCAGGAGTCTATCTGTATTCAATCCAGACTAAAAATTTTGTACAGACCCGAAAAGTAATATTACTCAAGTAAAAAAAATCTAGTTAACATCCTTAACTTTTTTCTTAAGCTCGCTGAGCTTATTCAATGCCTCAAGGGGAGTGAGATTATTGATTTCCATTTCATTAATTTCTTTCCTGATTTCATCATCTTTGAATTCAAAAAGGCTGATCTGGTTTTCAAATTCCGGTTTAAGCTTTCTTAATTTCTCCTTTTTAATTTCATAGGGAGTCAATTCTTTGCTTTCCAGGTTTTGAAGCACTTCCTTTGCGCGGCTGGTTATAAATTTCGGCAGTCCAGCCATTTGCGCTACCTGAATACCATAACTGTGATCCGCTCCCCCCGAATTAACTTTATGAAGGAAGATAACTTTATCATCATACTCACGCACTTCAACCTTATAGTTTTTAATCCTGGGAAATATTGTTGACATTTCATTCAGCTCATGGTAATGGGTAGCAAACAAAGTTTTTGCGGCAACCGCAGGATTTTCGTGAAGGTATTCGGTTATTGCCCAGGCGATTGAAATCCCGTCAAAGGTGCTGGTACCTCTTCCGACTTCATCTAAAAGGATCAGACTTTTGCATGTTGCATTATTCAGAATATTCGCAGCTTCCTGCATCTCAACAAGGAATGTACTTTCGCCGGCGGTAATATTATCGCTGGCGCCGACTCTTGTAAAAATCCGGTCTACCAATCCTATTTTAGCTTTTTTTGCAGGCACGAAGGATCCGATCTGTGCAAGAAGAACAATTAATCCGATCTGACGCAGGTAGACAGATTTCCCCGCCATATTCGGCCCGGTTAAAATAATTATTTGATCTGCCGTAAGATTCATTAAGCAGTTATTTGGAGTAAACTTTTCACCCGGCTGAAGAATCCTTTCCACAACAGGATGCCTTCCTTCAATAATTTCCAGCTCATCCCCATCATAAACCTCAGGCTTTACATACTGATATTGATCGGCACAGTCTGCCAGAGATATAAGACAATCCAGCATACCGATGAATCCTGCATTCTGCTGGATCGCTTCAGCTTCTTGCGCAATCATTAATCTAATCTCATTAAACAATTGAGATTCCAGTTCATAAATTTTTTCTTCAGCATGCAGGATCTTATCTTCGTAAGTCTTTAATTCAGGGGTAATATATCTTTCCGAATTAACAAGCGTCTGCTTCCGTATATAGTTTTCCGGGATTTTATCCTTATGAGCATTGCTTATTTCAATAAAGTATCCGAAGACTTTATTATAATTTACTTTTAAAGTCTGTATCCTAGTTCTTTCCCTTTCGGTTTTCTGAAGATTAGCGATCCAATCTTTGCTGTGAAGAGAAATATCTCTAAGCTCATCAAGTTCATCACTGAATCCGCTCTTAATAATTCCCCCTTCGGTAATACTTAAGGGCGGAGAATCTATTACAGCTTTCCCGATTCTTTCCGTTAAATCTTCGAGAGGCAGCAGATTTCCGGCAATCTCTAAAAGGTTTTTTACTTCTGCATTTATTAATAAATTTTTTACTGCCGGGATTTTTTTCAAGGATGTTTTTATATTGATAATTTCTCGCGGGTTTGCTCTGCCCGTGCATACTTTTGAAATCAATCTCTCCAAATCACCGATTCCTTTTAATTCCTCCAGCAGGTCTTTTCTTAAACTTCTATGCTTAAAAAGTCCTTCAATACTTTCCTGCCTGCTGCGAATTGGTTCAAGTTTTCTTAAAGGAGCGGAAATCCATTTTTTAAGGAGCCGTCCTCCCATTGCCGTTTCGGTTTTATCAAGTATTGAAATAAGAGATCCTTCTCTCCCCCCTTCAGACATAGAAAAGATGATTTCAAGATTTCTTTTTGTTGAATAATCGAGGATCATAAAATCGGAAGGATTATATGCCGAAATTTTATTCAGGTGGGAAAGATTCGCCTTCTGTGTTTCCTGAAGGTAGCTTAAGACTGCCCCGCTTGAAATAATCCCCGCTTCAAAATCCTGGATACCGAATCCTTTTAGGTTAACTGTTTTAAATTGCATGAGCAGCAATTCTTTAGCATACTCATAGTTAAAAATCCAGTCATCAATTTTGGTTATCCTGATTGATGAATTAATTTTTTGAATCAGAGGAATGAGCTTTTCTTTATCCCTTTTTTGTATCAAAATTTCCGCAGGGGAAATCGATTCAATCTGCTGCCGAATTAAATTTTCTTCAACCTCATAAGTAAAAAACTCGCCGGTTGAAATATCACAGAATGAAATACCGGTATGACCTTCTTTAATGCAGACGGACATCAGGTAATTATTCTTTTTATGATCCAGAAGCTTTTCCGAAAAAGCAACGCCCGGAGTAATGACTTCTATTACATCTCTTTTTACAATTCCTTTTGCAAATTTAGGATTTTCCAATTGCTCGCAGACTGCCACACGGTAGCCGGCTCTCACAAGTTTCGGCAGATATGCATCAATTGCATGATGCGGGAAGCCGGCCAAAGGCACATCTTCCGCAGCGCCGTTGGCGCGTTTAGTCAGAACGATTCCAAGCACTTTTGAAGCTACTTTTGCATCCTCTTCAAAAGTTTCAAAAAAATCCCCTACCCGGAAAAGCAGAATTGTATCCGGATGCGCTTGTTTAATCTTATAATATTGAGTCATTAAAGGGGTCTGTTGCATAGCATAGCAAAGTTTAGTAAAACAAAAGATACTCTAATATGAAAAGAATATCAATTAATAATGCGGGATATTTTTTCCGAGTTTTAAAGTTAAACGATATGATTTAACTATCATCTGAAAAATGAATTATCCTTCTTTAAATTAACTAAAAAAGAATTTCGCTATATTTCCAAGGCTAAAATGTCACTTCTGATAAAATTTTTTAATCATACTTTTCTTTTTCCGGCGGAGAATCGTGAAAGAGGAATATCATAAATGGTATACACAATATCTGAACCGTGAATTCGAAATGCTTGCATTCGGGCATTCCGGGTATCCTGTTATTTTATTCCCCCCCTCACAAGGGCGCTATTATCAATGCAAGGATTCCGGGCTTATTGATTCTGCGGCAGGATTGATTAACGAAGGGAAAGTAAAAATATATTGCCCCGACGGGATAGATTCTGAGAGCTGGTATAATTATTCGGTTGATCCCTCTGAAAGAGTGAAGATTCATAATGCTTATGAAGCCCTAGTCCTGTACGATGTAATTGAATTTGCAAAACATGAAACCGGTTTAAGAAAAGTTTGCGCAGCAGGGTGCGGATTCGGCGGTTATCATGCCTTAAACATTGCAATGAAACATCCCGATAAAACAGCATATCTTTTCTGCATGAGCGGGACTTTCGATATTAAACAATTCATCATGGGATATTATGATGATAACTGCTATTTTAACAATCCCCTCGATTACCTTCCGAATCTGGAAGAACCATGGTACCTTGACAGAATAAAAAGAATGAAAATTATTCTCGGAGCAGGAGAGCATGATATCTTTCTGGAAGAAAATAAAAGAATATCCGGCATTTTAAATTCAAAAGGCATTGACCACTTGCTTGACATAAGACATGGAGCTGAGCATGATTGGCCTGGCTGGCGTCAAATGTTTCCGCATTATCTTTCTCAGATTGCCGAATAATAATTTAAAAATATAAGATTTTTATTTCCCGGTTATTTTGTTTTAATTCAAATTAAAAGAAATCTTAAAATTTTATGAAAAATAAAAAATTATTCAGCATAGGTATAGAAGAAGAATTCCAAATCATTGATCCGGAAACTAGGGATCTTCACTCTCACATTATGCAGATATTCGAGGAAGGGAAAAAAATTCATGCGGAGAATATTAGGCCCGAGATACATCAATCCGTCGTAGAGATGGGTACCGGCATCTGCAGTAATATTAAAGAAGCAAGAAACCAGGTAATTAATCTTAGAAGTTTTCTCGCTAATCTCGCCGGGAAAAACAATATGTGTATTGCAGCAGCAGGAACACATCCCTTTGCACACTGGAAAGATCAGGAGATAACTCCTAATCCGAGATATAAAGAAATAATTGACCACCTCCAGGACGTTGCACGGGCAAATTTGATTTTCGGGCTTCATGTTCATATTGGAATTGATGATAAAGAAACTGCAGTTCATATTATGAATGCCGCTAGATATTTCCTGCCTCATATTTTCATTTTATCAACAAATTCTCCTTTCTGGATCGGAAGAAACACGGGATATAAGTCATTTAGATGCAAAGTATTCGACCACTTTCCCAGGACCGGGATTCCGGATTATTTTAACAGCTGGGGGGAATTGGAAAGTTTTATTAATCTTCTGATAAAAACCGGGTGCATTGATAACGCAAAAAAAATTTACTGGGATATCCGCCTTCATCCCTATTACGACACGCTTGAATTCCGAATATGCGATGTGCCGATGAGAGTCGATGAAACAATTGCAATCACAGCTTTGTTCCAGGCACTTGTGGCAAAACTCTACAAACTTATGAAGCAGAATCTCGGGTTCCGATTATACAGAAGAGCTTTAATCGCTGAAAATAAATGGCGTGCATCCCGCTACGGGCTCTCTGCTAAGTTAATTGATTTTGGGAAGAAAGAAGAAGTCGATGCAAAAAAATTAATATGTGAACTGCTCGATTTTGTTGATGATGAAATTGATCAACTGGACTCAAGACAGGAAATTCAATACATAAAAAAAATGCTTGAGGAAGGAACAGGGGCAGACAGGCAGCTGGCAGTCTGGGATGAATATCATGATTTGAAAAAAATCGTAGACTATATAATCCGGGAAACACATATAGGGTTGGATGAAAAGCCTTGTATATAGTTTAAACTTTATAAAAGGATAAATGTGAGCAAAATTATTGATAATATTAGGTTCGATCCTGAATTATCCCGCGGAGCCTATAATGCAATCCATGTATGTTTGGGATTGAAAACTGAAGAAAGAATTACCGTAATTACGGATGAGGAATCTATAGAAATAACGGCTGCGCTTATAAATGAAGTGGAGAAAATAGGTTCCATTTATAGATTATTCATACTTGAAGAAACTGCAAACCGTCCTTTAAAAAGGATGCCCGAAATAATTCTTAAAGACCTGCAGAAATCCCAGGTCAGCATTTTGGCAGTTATCCCGCAAATCAACGAGCTTAGTTCAAGGATGCAAGTAATGTCTGTAGTAGATAAAAATAAAATCAGACATGCACATATGGTGAACATTAGTAAGCAAATTATGCTTGAAGGTATGAGGGCTGATTTTGCTGAAGTTGATAGACTGTGTGAAAAGCTCATTAAAAAAGCGCTAAACACAAAAACAATTAGAGCTGTTTCCAAAAGAGGGACGGAAATAACTGCCGAGTTCTCCCCAAATTTAAAATGGATAAAGTCCAGCGGACTTGTATCGTCCGATAAATGGAGCAATTTACCCGGAGGTGAGATTTATACGGCTCCATTCAATCTCAATGGAAAATTTGTTGCCGATGGTGTGGTCGGCGATTATTTATGCGGAAAATACGGCGATTTAAAAAACAATCCTTTAATTATTGATATTGAGAACGGCAGAATAAAAAAATTATTTTGTGAAAATGAAGAGCTGCTTGAGGAGTTTGCTTCTTATACTATGACAGATGCAAACAGCAATAGGGCGGGAGAATTCGGAATCGGAGCAAATACGTCAATTAAAAATATTATTGGACAGATTCTGCAGGATGAAAAAATGCCCGGGGTACACATTGCTTTCGGCAATCCTGATGCAGAACATACCGGGGCAGATTGGACATCCTCAACTCATATTGATTGCGTCGGACGCGATTTTGATATCTGGATGGATAATGAAAGAATAATGGAAAAAGGAACATTTTTAATTTAGACATTCCGTAATCATTAATCATTTTTAGCCGGCATAAATAATATGGTTCCTGTTCTTCGTGAAAGATATAATGCTGCCTTTTCCCGTAAGAATTATGAAGCATTTTTGAATGATCTAAACAAATCAAAGATCTTTTCTTTAGCTCTTCCTATTTCCGAAACACCATTGTTCCTTACCGATGATCTTACGGAAAAACTTATAGACGCCTCTAACAAGATTATAGCTCAGATGC
>CAYSGP010000429.1:0-4853 GCA_964430095.1 uncultured Ignavibacteriaceae bacterium | reverse complement strand
TCGATTACAGGCAGAACTGGACTTTGGGGTGCATATCGCTGAAGAATGAAGATATTAATGAACTGTACGAATTTGTAAATACGAATACTGTTGTAAAAATAGTGAAGTAGGGAGGAAGATTAATGAGAAAGATCCGGTATTCTTTCCCTAATTTTACATAAGATAAATAAATACTAAAGAAAAAATTTTTGATTAATATTTTTCCAGAAATTTAATTAGCAATAATGATTTTTATGGCGGGAATTTTAGAACTTCCCGTGAATCTCTTACTCTTACTCTTTCTCTTAGCTGAACCTGACTCCCCTCAAAAACTCTTCGGCATTTAATCGTTTTTTCCCTTCAAGCTGAAGATCAAGGATTTCCAGCTGATTCTCTCCGCATTCAATCAACAGATTTGTCTTGGATATAATAAACTTCCCCGGAGTTGTATTTCTTTTTTTTTCAACTCTTGTTTTAAATATTTTCACTTTTTTATCATCATAAAAGAAATAGGCAGCAGGAACAGGTGATAATCCGCGGACCAGATTATGAATCTCTTCAGCCGGTTTTGTCCAATCTATCTTCCCTGTCTCCGGTTTTATTTTAGGTGCAGGAGTGGCTCTAGAATTATCCTGCTGAATTAATCTAAAATCACCTGACTCAATTAGATCTACTGTCTCTAAAACAGCCTGTGCGCCGAGCTCGCTTAATTTATCATGCATTGTTCCGAAATCATCATCTTCTTCTATTTCAATTCTCTTTTGAAGATAGAGTCCTCCCGTATCCACTTTTTCTTCAAGCGCAAAAGTAGTTACGCCGGCTTCGCTTTCCCCATTAATCAATGCCCATTGAATCGGGGCTGCACCGCGGTATTTGGGAAGCAATGAAGCGTGAAGATTAAATGAACCTTTTGGCGGAATTGTAAAAACTTCTTTAGGCAGTATTTTAAAAGCAACGATCACAAAAAGATCGGCTTGAAATGATTTTAATTGATTTATAAAACTTAAATCTTTTAAATTTTCCTGCTGGATGAAAGGTATTTTATTCTTAAGCGCGGCATCTTTTACAGGCGTGTACGAAATTTTCTGCCCCCTTCCCCTTTCCTTATCAGCACCTGTAACTGCTGCAAGGACCTGGTGTCCGCTCCCGATTAAAGTTAATAAAGAAGGAACTGCAAAATCGGGAGTCCCCATAAAAATTAATTTCATTTCAACTGGTAGTCTTTATTTTCAGTGATAGGATAATCCACTTCAATCTCACGTTCTTTAATTTTCTTTAATGTATCCTGTACTTTCTTTTTTTCATCTTCATCAAGATAATCCACAATCATGATTCCCTGAAGATGATCGTACTCATGCTGAATTGCCCTAGCTAATATTTCAAAAGCTTCGATTGTATGCTGTTTAAGATCATAATCCTGATAAGTGATTTTTACAGACTGCGATCTCTCAATTTTTCCTCTCACATCCGGAATGCTGAGGCATCCTTCTTCAACTACGGATTTTTCTTTTGAGCGTTCAATAATTTTCGGATTTATAAAAACCATCGGCTTTTCATCTTCATGTCCTTCTACACCGGACAGATCGATAACAAAAATTGATTTATTTACACCTACCTGGTTGGCAGCTAAGCCAACTCCGCTGGCATTATGCATAGTATCGAACATATCTTTTATCAGCTTGATATCTTCATTGCTGACTTCTTTAACCAAACCGGCTTTCTTTCTTAATATTTTATCACCGTACATGGTTATAGGTAAATATGCCATTTTATCTCCCATTAATACACAAAGTATTTAATATTTCTTCAAAGATAATTAAAAGGAAAGGAAGAAAAAATCCATTAAACCAGCAGTTTACCGGATTGCATAATGATTTTATCATCAAGATAGACGGTTGGTTTCTTTATCACACCGTCAAGATGTATCGGTACATTAATAGCTCCTCCCATAGATACATTATTTCCAAGGGCGATATGGACGGTTCCCAGCACTTTTTCATCTTCCAGAAGTACACCGCTGAGCTTCGCACTGTCATTTGTACCAATCCCGAATTCTGCAATGTTCCTGGCTTCTTTCCCCTCTTTATCAAGCATTACATTTAATTTTCGGGCAAGTATTCCGCCGGTAATTTTGGAAGCATAACCGTTTTGAACTTCGATTTTAATATTGGTATTCTTAATTAAACCGAGCCCTGCCATTGAACCATCAACAGTAAAAACTCCGTTTGCAGTGCCTTCAAGAGGTGCAAGAAAAGCTTCGCCGGTGGGCAGATTTCCCCATTCACTTCTATTATGAAATAATCCTTTGCTGGCAAACGCAGACCTTCCTGTAATCTCAAAAGATATATCTGTTCCTGCCGGTGCTGTAATATGAATAAAATGACCTCGTTCTAAAATTTCTTTTACTTTTACAGTAAGCTTTGCAATTTTATTGTAGTCGGCATTCATCCCCCGGATCATTACTTCTTTTGTAATTCCCGGGAAAGTTGCAACCCTTGTTCCTGCAGCGCTGGCTTCTCTCCTTGCATTTGTATGAGTTAAAGATTTTGAAGTCGGACAAAAAACCAGATCGAATTTTTTCATCAGCTCTGCAACTTCCGCAGGAGGCTCTTCTCCATTGGTCTTCCCTGATTTCATTTCCACTAATAATGAATTAAAACCGAGTCTGACTGCATTTTCATAAATTGAATAACCTATTTCTCTTTTTACCTCATCGGTAATAACGAGAACTTTTTCATCCTTTTTAGTTCCCATGCAGACTTTAATTGCAGTTTGGGATGCTTTATCTAATTTAGATAGTTTCATAAATGTTTATTCTTTTTAAAAAAAAAGAATTTATAAAGGAAATCCAATATTAAGCTGAATAACGGCATTAAAGCCGCCGGTTTCAATGAAATTCTTCATCCTTCCGCTGTTTGGATCTTCGTTTACTGTAAGATAAGTCCCGTCATCTTTTTTCATTTCATCAATAGAGATAACGGTATACGCAGCTAATCCTTCCAGTGTAACATACTCATCCACTAAGGCAAAGATAAATCCTGTTCCGACTGTATAGCCCAGTTCAGAACCGCTTTTATACTTCTGGACTTCAGTTCTTGCCCCGGGGAAATTTTCGGTATTTATAAAAGTAGCCGAATTGAAAAGAACTGCAGCATCAATAACTTTCCAGCTTACCATTGAAGTAATTGAAGTGCCCAGATCCAGCCCGAATCCCCAATTTTTTAATTCAAGCTTGAAAGAAGTATTTAAATTTCCATCGGTCATAGTCTCCGAAGCATCATGTTTTTCAGATAAAAACTGATAAAATCCTTTTGCAGTCAATATGAATCCTTTAAAATTTGCTCGGAAGAAGTTTAACCCGACCCTATAGCCCTGAGTTTTGCCGAAATTCTGCATATCAGATAATGAAGAATCGGATCTAAGTTCATTGTAAACGATAATGTAATTATTTAATCCGGTGGGTTTATACTCCTGGTAGCTGTATCCTCCATATGCTCCGGCAAATCCGAGGCATCCGAATCCGAAAGTTTGACCTAATATTGCTTGAGAAGGGAATAAAAAAAGTCCAAAAAGGAGATATTTTATAGTCTTAAACATTTCCTAAAAGATAATAAATAATAAGCATTAAAATTAATTGCTATAAACCTGATTCTGAAATATTCTAAAAAGATTTATTTTTCTTACTCCTTAACTGCCGCACTTGTTTCTTATTTGCTCCCTGCAGGCAGTTCCAAGCCGTGTCCTTGGGGCCCGGTTTCGGTTTTCCTCAACATAAAAGAGAAAAACAGGCCTAAAAATCCCAATGTAGAAAATATCCACATACCAAGATTATATCCTTCAGGATTTGTCGAGCTTGCACCGGATAAATCATTAGCAAAACCAATAACCAGATTAAAGCCGAACAGCCCGATATTCTGAATCATTGTCATTAAACCATATGCGGTTCCAAGCTTTTTCCCGTCAACAACATATGCTACCGAGGGCCACATTACTGCAGGAATTAGCGAAAAAGCTATACCCATCATACTTACCGGAACCAGGAGGTATTTCGGTATTGCGGCATGGATATCAAAGAAATCAAAATTTAAATTGATAAAGCTGTCGTATGAAAGGATCTCCGGGTGCCCCACTTTGTAAGCCATCATTAAGTAAACTGGAATAATCAGGAGAGAGCCGAACATCATCAGCAGGGAGCGTTTTCCGATTCTGTCAGCCAGCAATCCGAATAATGGAGTAAAAATCATTGCACTCAGGGTTAAAATGCTTGAAAGGTTCCCGCCAACTTCCCTTGTTGTTCCGTGTGCTTCCTGAAAAAATTTAATTGCAAAAGTTTGAAAAGGAAACATAGCAGAGTAGAAAGTAACGCATAAGAAAGTGATATACCAGAATGAAAGAGAGAATTTAAATATATCTTTAAAAATAATTTTATCCTGTTTTCCTTCCCCGGAAACCTGTAAATTTTTAGAGGTATATGCATCCATTAAATAATATATAATAATGCAGATTACCGAAAAGATTCCAGCTCCAACTGCAATCCAAAGCGGACTTTGCCAGTAGCTGTATAATTCTTTTCCCCAAGTAGGAGAATTCAAGGCTAAAAATGATCCGAGTCTTGCAACTGTTAAATTTAATCCGAAAGCAAATGAAAGCTCTTTTCCTTTAAACCACCTTGCTATAATAGTTGTTATGGCAACAATCATCGATTCTGCTCCCAAACCAAATATTAATCTCCCTGCTGCCATTAAAAAAATCTCTCCCTTAAGAGCAGTTATAAGGGCACCAATCATAATGAGTAAGGTAAAAATAAAAACCGATTTTCTTGTTCCTATTTTATTGATTACAATACCTCCTAAAAGAACCATTATGATATTCGG
>CAYSGP010000428.1:0-5304 GCA_964430095.1 uncultured Ignavibacteriaceae bacterium | reverse complement strand
TTCGCCTACCGGTTCAAACCTTCCAAATTTATGCGCAATCAGTGGAGTGATCTCGAATAGGAACGGAGCAACTATCATCGTAAATATTGAAGCTGCTAGAAAAGAATTGTACACATCAGTTTCAATCAAGTTATAACCTTTTCCGGCTTGGACCAAAACGAATGAAAACTCGCCTATTTGTGATAATATGAGTCCTGTAAGAAATGCTACACGAAGAGGATATTTAATAACCTTAACCATAATTATAATTATTAAAGATTTTAATAGAATTATACCTGCAGCAACAGCGGTTAATTCAGTAGGATACTGAATTACAAAATTTAAATCCAGGAGAAGACCGATTGATACAAAGAAAATGCTGTTAAAAACGTCTTTCAAAGGGAGTATTTCGGCAGTAATCTGATGGCTTAAGTCGGATTCCGAAAGTATTAGCCCTGCGATGAAGGCTCCCAGAGCAAATGATAAACCCAATAAATGCGTTAAGTACGCAGTACCAAGCAGAAATAATATAGTACCCACTGTAAAAACTTCCCTCATCTGCAATTTTGCAAGCTGGTATAAGATTTTAGGTATTAAATTTTTAGCAGCAATTATGATTACGCCTATTGCAGCAAAAGCAAATACCAACTGCCTTGCGATATCGAGGACAGATGAACTTTCCGAAACGCTTAAAACAGGTAAAAGCAGGAACATCGGTACTACTGCAAGATCCTGAAAAATTAATATTCCTAAAGAAATTCTGCCGTGAGGCGACTCCAGCTGATCTTTTTCAGATAACAGCTTTAAGACGATTGCAGTGCTTGAAAGACTTACAAGCATCCCGAGAAAGATGCTTCTCTTTATGTTTACTTCGAATAAATAAAATATTAGTCCGGAAAAAATAATGGTTAATACAACTTGAGGAGCTCCGGCTATTAGGAGCAACCTCTTCATCTTCATCAATCTGTTAAAAGATACTTCAAGTCCGATAGTAAATAAGAGAAGAATTACACCGACTTCCGCCATTACCTCGATATGTTCCGTTTTAGATATCAGCATAAATCCATGCGGACCTATTATTATCCCTGCAATTAAGAAACCTACGATGCTGGGTATTTTTATTTTTTTAAATAAGTAAATTATAGGAATGGAAATCAGTAGGATAATTACGATGTCTCTTATAATTGTAAATTGCTGCATACGGTTATCCGGAAGAATTGATTTTTAAATATAATTATAAAAGAATTGAACTGTAAAAATTGGACAGAAATTTTTCTGATTTTTATATCTGAATATACAGGAACATACTATGCCTGTAACACTATGGAAGAAATACATATTACAAGAATAACAACAGTTTGAATGTTTTAAATATTATATGGTTAAAAGTGTCAGGGATTACTTTTTGTCGGACAAATTGGCGAGAAAAAACAACTGATTCATTTAGTCCTCTTTAAATCTTAATGATAAGCAGCCATTTAATTTAACCTTACAAATCTGTGAACTGGTATCTTATTTGCTTTTAGAAAATATATTTTTTATTAAAACAAAATGCTGGAGATTTTAATGAACAAAGTAATAAAGCTGGTATTAACAGCCGCATTTCTGTTATTAGTGGATGCCGCTTATTCACAGAGCATTTATTATGTTTCTACAGAGGGAAATGATTCTCATAGCGGAACAAATCCTGACAATGCATTCCTGACTCTTCAGCATGCAGCCGATATTGCTGCCCCAGGTGATTCTTTCTACATCCTTTCAGGAACGTACACCGGTTTTGATATTCGGGTAAACGGTTCACCAAATGCACCGATTGTTTTTAAAGCAGCAGGAGATGTTGTTATTAACCTCCCCAATTCTGAAACTGATGACGGAATAAATATTGAAAACGCCGGCTGGATTGTAATAGATGGATTTAATGTTATTAATCAGCCTCGTGCCGGAATACGTGCAGCTGTTTCCGATTTCGTTGTTATAAGAAATAATTCCTGCAATGAAAACGGGCGATGGGGTATTTTTACGGCTTTTACCGATGATATCGTAATTGAGAAAAATATTTGCACAAACAGCATTGATGAGCACGGTATTTATGTTTCCAACAGCAGCGACCGTCCTGTTGTAAAAAATAATCAATGCTTTGGCAATAGTGGCTGCGGCCTTCATTTCAACGGGGATATCTCAATGGGAGGAGACGGCATCATAAGCAATGCAGTTATAGAAGGAAATATCCTGCACGATAATGGACTCGGCGGCGGATCTGCTATAAATATGGATGGAGTTCAGGAATCGATAATTATTAATAATTTAATTTATAATAATTACGCTACCGGTATAGCATTGTACATGATCGATGCTGCAGAAGGTTCTAAAGACAATAAAGCGTATAATAATACCATCATTAATCCTTCCAATGCACGATGGGGAATAATTGCAGTAAACGGCTCAACAGGAAATATTCTTTACAATAATATTATAATTAATCATCACAATTTCCGCGGAAGCATTTCAATTGATGAATCATCTATGGAGAATTTCATAAGCGACTATAATTTGATTACGGATAGAATGAGCAGTGATGACGGCGAATCAAATATGTCCTTGGAAGAATGGCAATCGTTAGGTTATGATTTACACTCAGCTTTAGCCCCGCCTGAAAATGAGCTGTTCACAAATTATTTGACCGAAGATTACACATTAATTGAAGGATCGGAAGCTGTTGACAAAGGAACAAACTACGTCTCAGAAATTATTACAAAAGACCTCAATAATCTTTCCAGACCACAGGGGGAAGGATTTGATATCGGTGCTTATGAATATTCAACCCCATCTGGAATCAATAGCGGAATAATTTTAAGCGATTTTCTTTTATATCAAAATTATCCTAATCCGTTTAATCCGACTACCAAGATTCGTTATTTGATCGGCAAAACCCAATTTGTAACACTAAAGGTATTTAATTTCCTTGGAAGAGAAGTAACAACCTTAGTTAATGAATTAAAACCGGCTGGTGAATATGAGATAGAATTTAATGCTTCAGAATTAGCAAGCGGAGTTTATTTTTATAAAGTCCAGGCTGGAAACTATACTTCAACAAAAAAATTAATTCTATTGAAATAAAAAATTCTTAATACGGCATAAAAGAATAGTCATTCTGCTTGAATCTGCTCAAGAATTGAAATATATTTGAACCCGCAGCCTCACCAGGGCTTATCAAATCTCTTTCCGCTACAAGCCGGGAAGTTTCAAGTTTATCATATTTAATTAAAAATGTGAGCCAGGTGTCATTATAAATTTTTAATCATTAATTAATTTAATATTATGGAAAAATCAAAAAAAATATTGCTGACAGAAAAGGAAATACCTGAACAATGGTATAATATCCAGGCAGATATGCCGAATCCAATGCTGCCCCCGCTTCACCCCGGCACTAAACAGCCTATCGGTCCAAATGATTTAGCCCCGCTTTTCCCCATGGAATTAATTAAACAGGAAGTTTCAAAAGAAAGATGGATTGATATTCCCGAGGAAGTCAGGGATATTTATAAAATGTGGAGGCCCACTCCCCTCTACAGAGCCTTTAATCTCGAAAAAGCTCTTGATACTCCGGCAAAAATTTATTACAAGTATGAAGGAGTTTCGCCGGCCGGTTCACACAAACCGAATACAGCCGTAGCTCAGGCTTATTACAGTAAATCCCAGGGAGTAAAAAGAATAACCACTGAAACAGGCGCCGGGCAATGGGGAAGCGCGCTTTCATTTGCCTGCCAGCTGTTCGGGATTGAACTTCAGGTTTATATGGTCAAAATCAGCTATGAACAGAAACCCTATAGAAAATTAATGATGAATACATGGGGAGCTAAAGTTTTTTCTTCGCCTACAAATACCACTGAATCGGGGAAAAAAATTCTTGCGCAGGATCCGAATTCACCCGGCAGCTTAGGAATTGCAATTTCTGAAGCAGTAGAGATGGCCGCTAAAAATGAAGACACTAAATATTCGCTTGGAAGTGTTCTTAACCATGTATTGCTTCATCAAACAGTATTAGGATTAGAGGCAGTCAAACAGATGGAGAAAGCAGGGGATTTTCCCGATATAGTAATCGGATGCTTCGGCGGCGGTTCAAATTTCAGCGGTATTGCATTCCCGTTCCTGAGATACAAATTAACCGAAGGAAAAAATATAAGATGTATTGCTGTGGAGCCTGCTTCATGTCCGAAGCTTACCAGAGGTGAGTTCCGGTATGATTTCGGTGATACAGTTGGACTTACTCCTCTCCTCCCTATGTATACTTTAGGTCATACATTTATTCCCGCAGCTATTCATGCAGGCGGGCTTCGTTATCATGGTGCCGGTACAATTGTAAGTCAGCTGCTGAAAGATAAATTAATTGAAGCAGCTTCGGCATATCAATTGGAATGTTTCGACGCTGGGGTTCAGTTTGCAAGAACCGAAGGGATTATTCCAGCACCCGAATCAAACCATGCAATAATTCAAACTATAAAGGAAGCAAAAAAAGCAAAGGAAGAAGGGAAAGCTAAAACTATACTATTTAATTTAAGCGGGCACGGTCATTTCGATATGAGCGCTTACCAGGATTACTTTGCCGGAAAATTGATTGATCATGAATTAACAGATCAGGAACTTTATTCAGGTCTGAAGGATTTAAATCTTCATCCGGTTGAATAATATAAAAACTTTAGGGCTAAGTGAAAAAAATTAAAATTTCGCTTAGCCTTTTTAAATACCTCACACACAATTCCAGTCGCATCTTCAATTAATAGCGGCTAATTCCTTCCTAAAACAATTACTGTTACTTCAGGTGTAGAGTTATATCTTAAAGGAACTAGAGACATTCCCAAGCCGCGTGTAATGATCATAAGCATTTTTCCAAATTGAAAATCTCCGCGCACATATTTAGTTTCGAAGAGTGTCGGAGATAAATTAAAAAAGGGGAAAAGGAATGTTATTTGTCCGCCATGCGTATGACCAGCAAGAAATAAATCATACTTATATTTTAAAGCCTGATCAACAAGTCTCTGCCTGGGTTGGTGAACAAGAAAAATTTTTAAATCAACTTTTGATTTTCCGTTAGTTAATTCTTCAATCTCCTCGTCGCTGATTGTTTCTACATAAGTATTAGTTACAAAAGTTATTCCTATTTCTGCATTCCCGACTTTGATTATTTTTGCTGCGTTATTTATCATTTCAACATTATATTTATCCAATGCATCAGTTATTTCCCTGATACTCCTTTTTGTATCTTCTCTGTAAGCCCAATTATCATGATCGCCTATACATGAATAAATTCCATAAACCGACTTTATT
>CAYSGP010000427.1:0-4077 GCA_964430095.1 uncultured Ignavibacteriaceae bacterium | reverse complement strand
AATAAAAGATCGACTTCCTCATGTGTAAAATTACAAAACCATCTGTCGGCTCTTGCCTCAATGCTCGGCAAACCTTTTCCACGTATTGTATCGGCAATAACTGCAGAAGGTCTTCCGGAAAGAAAGGGGACTGAAGAGAATGTTTCATCCAGGTAATTAAAATCATGTCCGTTGCATGAACTAACATTCCATTTGAATGCTTCGAATTTTTTTTCAAGCGATTCCAGCGGAATAAGCTCTTCCGTTTTACAGTTTGCCTGAAACTGGTTCCGGTCTATTACTGCAATAATATTATCTAATTTTAAAGCCGAGCAGACCAGGATACCTTCCCATACCGAGCCTTCATTTAATTCACCGTCTCCTAAAATAACCACTATTTTATTTTTCTGATTTTTCAATTTGCAGTCATATGCCACACCCATTGAAACCGAGAGTAAATGCCCGAGAGAGCCTGAATGGAATTCAATTCCGGGCATTTTAGTATTAGGGTGCCAGTAAATAAAGTCGTTGGTTTTTAAATGATTATTTAATCTTTCCTTATTTAGAATTCCGATTTCAGCAAGAGTTCCGTAAAGTGCCGGAACATCGTGCCCTTTAGAAAGGAAAAGGTAATCCCTTTCAGGATCATTAAGATTATTTTCATTTATATTCAGAAAATTGCAGTAAAGAAATACAAGCAGATCGGTGCATGATAAAGAAGCTCCAGTAAAGCAGCCGCCGTCGGTAGACATGCGGATAATATGCTCACGGACTTTTAGTGCAATCTGCCTAAGCTCAGCTTCAGCTTTTTTATGCTTCATATTATTTAAGTTTCCCGAAACAGTTAAATACTTTTTGTTTGTGCGGAACCTATTGTCTTCAATTCTCCAAGATGATGCCTGTACCAATTTACTCCGGCATATTTTTCATTTATTTTCTTCAGATAAGGCTTTTTTTCCAGTAAAAGAAGAATATCTTGTAATCCAAATAAGTTATTTTCAGGATAAAGTTCATCATAAACAGATTTTATGAAATTATAATCTTCTTCATAATCAATTGTCCATCTGTAGGTCATTGAATAATCTAAATCGGTTTCCCATGCGACATTTCCTATTTTGAATCTTTCCGGCCGTTCCCAAATATATGGCGTTGTATGTTCGCGCTCAAAAGACCGGGAAGCACTACGCCATACAATTTCCAGGATTTCCATAGGGATTACCTCAACATCGTTGCCGTCAGGATAAGTAGCAGGATGAAGGTTGCTTACATAATCGAAATAATCATAATTATCTTCGAAGTATTGAAGCACTTTTGAAATAACCGCCGGATCAATTAATGGACAATCTGAAGGAATTTTAACCACAACATCAGCATTATATTTTAATCCGGTCCGATAATGCCTGTCGAGTAAATCGGTTGAATTTCCCCGGAAAACTTCAATCTTTTCCTCCCTGCAAAGATTATAAAGATTATCATCGTTCTTATCGATAGTTGTGGCGACTACTATAGTGCCGGTATAGCTGCTGGCTTTCACCCTTTCAACCATTCTTAAAATAAGCGGGCTACCCGCTAAAGGCATCATTACTTTGTTGGGTAGCCTTGTTGAACCCATTCTTGCCTGAATAACCGTGACAATATTCATTTTAGAAATTAAATAAGCTGTTCAAGCAATTTAATTGAGAAGATTGGATTTTGATTTCGTCAACCTTCTTTTTGATTTATATTTTTCAAAGAAGTCAAACCGCGGTTTTTTAATTTCCATAGAAACCGGATTTACTATTTTCTCATTTAATAATTTCCTGGCAATCCTGGAAATATTAAGTGCCGAAGTTCCTGCGTTCTGGATCGGCATTAATCTTTTTAATTCTTCAAGATTGAATTCCGAATATACTTCTTTCCCAAGAGCCAATCCCACGTAAACAACACTTGAAAAACGCGTAATCAGGATATCGCAGTTTGCGATCATATGCTCGGTATTTCCGGACGAGTAAATCAATGCGCCGGGTGCATATTTATTGATTTCTTGCACTGCCCTCTCAACTTTTTCATTAGGATGAAGCTTAAAAATAAGCTGCCTGCCGTCTGCTATACTAACTGCTTTACGGATAAATTTTTTGCGGTTTTCGTACTTATATGTTTCCCTCGTATCCGAAGTTGCAACTAGAACATAGTTTTTATACGGGAAATCATTTTCAAGATATTCGGTGCAGTTATCGAAATTAGGAATCCCGGTTACTTCTATTTTAGCCGGATTTACCCCTTTCTTTATAAATAATTCTTTATATCCTTCAGATGCGACGCAGAATTTTTCATAAACATCCGATAAGCCGGTTGTAGATGTGCTGGCAAGCCATCTCGGAAGCTTAAATTTCTTAACAATTAAATAAAAGATATTTTCCGGGTCGGTCATCCCTTCCTGGACAAGAATTACTTTTTTCTTCCTGATATTTTTAGGGACTATAAGATCACTGCATGTAATAACAAGATCGTAGTTATTCTCCGCTCCTTCGAAATCAATTTTAAGATTATTCTGCACAAGATAACTGATTGTTCTTTTTCTGAACTGGCCTCCCAAAACCGAAAAATTTAATAAGCTGGTAAAGGAAAGGAGCCTTATAAAGCCGTCAGCATAAAAAGGGGTAAAATAGCAATCATATTCGGGGAGGTATTCCGATATATTGTGCATCATTGTAGTCTGGTTCAATGAGCCGCAGATTAGAAGTATTTTCCCTTTAACCATGAAAAAAATCTTTTTAGTAACAAAATATAAGATCTTAATATTAAGGAATTATTAAATGGTTATGTTTTCTTTAAGCAAGAAAGCCCGGGAATCCCGAATTTATTCCATATGTGCCAAAATAATAAAGTTTTAATGACAAATGCATGCTAAAAAGCATGGTAATTGAACATATCCAGTAATTTGAGATTATTCAATTTTTGAGGCTAATTTTGTGAAAGTTGTATAGTTTAACTGTAATGTTTAAATTCGCTCTGCTTTTATAAAATAACGGAACACTTTTTCAATGAAAACAATTAAGCCTAGCCGCATTCAAAAGGGAGATGTTATTGGTATTATTTCTCCTGCTTCATCCCCTGAAGATTTAACAAGAATAGATTCAGGTGTACGCTACCTTGAATCATTGGGCTACAGAGTTGAACTGGGCAAGCATGTAGGAAAAATACACGGTTATTTGGCCGGCAGCGATGAAGAAAGAGCGGAAGATATTCACTCAATGTTCCGGAATAAAAATGTAAAGGCGATTATTTGTGTGAGAGGCGGTTACGGATCGCCCAGGCTGCTTAATAAAATTGATTATAGGCTGATTAGAAATCATCCGAAAATTCTGGTAGGATACAGTGATATTACCGCACTGCTGCTGGCAATTTTTCAAAAAACAGGACTTATAACATTTGCCGGACCCATGCTTGCGGTAGATTTTTATAATGAAGTAAATCCTTATACCGAAGATATTTTTTGGACTTTATTAACTTCTAAAAAGAAAATCGGCAGGATTAGTTTTCCTGAAGATGAAAAGCTGTACGATCTGGTTAAAGGAATGGCCGCCGGTTCAATTGTCGGAGGAAACCTTGCTATGATTTGCTCGATAATGGGCACGGCTTTCATTCCTTCTTTTAGGAATAGAATTTTACTGCTTGAAGATACAAGCGAAGCACCTTACAGGATTGATAGAATGCTGAACCAGCTTAAACTTGCAAAAATTTTTGAGCAGGTTAAGGGGATAATTTTAGGAGCTTTCGTTGATTGCAATGAAGCCGATCCTTCAAAGAGAACTTTAACCCTGGGGGAAGTAGTTGATGATTATTTCGGAAATTTGAATATCCCGGTTGTCTATAATTTCCAGCATGGTCATATAAGAAATAATATTACTGTACCCATTGGTCTGAAGGTAAAATTAAATGCTTCGCGCGGGATTGTGGAGTATATGGAGCCGGCTTGCAGGTAACTGGTAACCGGTAATCGGTATTTAATCAGAAGTTTGGTATTATTTTCTTTGCAGAATAAAGATGATTTAATAATCATACTATTTATCATTTTGCCAATGGATTCATATCCTTTCAATAAATTTTGTAATATGT
>CAYSGP010000426.1:0-4362 GCA_964430095.1 uncultured Ignavibacteriaceae bacterium | reverse complement strand
TCAATCCTTCATCCGGATCCGCTGCATGAGCCATAATGCCTGAACGGATATCATCAAGTACATCGCTAATCATTAAAGTTTGTATTCCTCTAGTTGAAAAATCAGGACCAAGACCTGCAAAGCCGTCTTCATTCATTAATGATAAAATAGCAACATTTCTCAATTTTTTTCTTTTTATAATTTCCCGCATAAAAACAGGATACTGACCGAGTCTGCAGTTGACTGCTCCCTGCACTATAAAGAAAGCAACATACTGCTTTCCGTCCCATTTATTTTCGATATAATCCAAAAGCGAACCCACGCAAAGGAGAAGCGGCAGGCATTCTTTCCCGGTTGCTACCGATCTGCCGTATTTCAAAATTTCCGGATTTCCTTCAGGCATTGCAATCGTATTGAATCCCTGGCTTCTTAGTCCGGCAGCAAACATTGGAGCAGCAAGATCTCCCATTGAAGGAATTAAAATATCAATCCGAGGATCGGATAAAGGAATTTTTTCTCTGCCGGAGGTGATAAAGTACCCCTGGTTTGAGTCAAATTCTATTCCGGCCGGAACGAAATCGGAATAGTCAGGATCGCTAATCTTATATTGTATCTTCCTGTAGTTTTTAATTATATCGAGTGCAGCGTCAATCCTTGTATTAATGCCCGCATCTGCAGTATGCCCGTCAAGCTCTAAAGTTAATGAAGGCTTCGTCCCCATTAATGAACGGAATGTAGTAAGCAGCATTGAGTCGGGACCGCAGGAAAAATTTGAAACATAAGTTGCAAAAAGCTGCGGATTATTTTTTATAATCCGTGCAGCCTTTAATATTTTTTTCCCCCCTTCCCAGTATTGATTGTCATCCACAATTTCCTTCCTGTAATCAAACATATCGAATGGGACAACATACACTCCCCTTGATGCAAATTTTTTCGGTATTCCTTTATTGGCAAGTTCGGTAAATGAATTATACGGTCTTCCGACCAGGACAATCGCCGTCTCTTCAGGATGATTCTTCAGAAATTCAGTGAATTCTTTCCCCATAGCAAAAAGTTCGTTCTGATAATTATCCTGCATTTTAAGTGCATACCGGAATGCTTCTTTTATTTTCTCTTCATTTTCAATTCCCATCTGCTTCGCGGTTTCAATAAATTTATTTTCCTCTTTATCAAATCCGTTTGCAAAATTGAAGAAAGGAGTAAGCAGCTTTTCTTTGGGAATTAAATCTTTAAATCCCTGTTTAAGGTAAAAAGGTTCACCGCTGACGAAGACGCAAGTGCAATTAAAATCAAGCCGGTGAGGACCGTTTTCAGAATCTTCTACGTACATTTCAAAAATTTCGGGAATAAAATAGTAATCAGGTTTCTTTGAAATCAGGTCCGCAAATAATCCTAAAGAAATCTGGGCAGGATAACAGAAGGAAGTATTTTCTCTTTCCAAACCTTTTTCGTCAACCGTATCCGAAAGAATGACTTTAAAACCGAGCTTAGTAAAGAAATTGTAATACAAAGGATAAATTGTATGCGTATGGAATGATTGATTTATTCCTACTGTAGGAATGGGTTCTATTCCCCCCTCCTTTGGAGGAGCTTGTCCCGACTTGTCGGGAGGGTTAGGGGGGAGGCAATACTTTTCAAATGTAAGATATTGCCTTCTCTTCACATAATCATATTTATCAACATCAACTTTGGTTTTATGAACTAGGTTATAGTACTTATTGCATGCACCGCCGAAAGGATAAGTTTTCCCTTCAACTTCAATTAGGTTAATTGTACAGGCAAGATCGCATTTTTCCTTTCCGCCGATGCAGATGAACGGCTTTTTATACCCAACTTCCCTTTCAGCCAGCTGTCTGAGTAAAAATTCACCCTCAGGCATTAAGCCTAAATCTATCTTTTCTTTTATTTCAAGTGCTACACCGAATGCACCCATCAAACCGGGATCCGGAGGCACGATTATATCTTTACCGGTTAGTGCGGACATTGCAATTGGGATTGCCTTATTGTAGCAAACTCCACCCTGCATAAATATTTTTTTTCCGACCGGGCGGTTTCCTTTAACACGGTTTACGTAATTCATGCAGATTGAATAAACCAATCCGGCAACAATATTTTCTTTGCTTATATTCTCCTGTTGTGCGGTTTTAATATCGGAGCTTATAAAAGCCGAACATTGATCGCTGAAGTTAGGAGGCATATCTCCGCTCATAGCAATCGGTTCGATGTCGGTTACCTTTATCCCGAGAGATTCATGGGCTGATTCCTCTATGAAAGAACCGGTACCGGCAGAGCATGCTTCGTTCATTGCATAATCTGCGGGGACTTTATTTACAATGTACGTATACTTTGCATCCTGTCCGCCGATCTCGAAAATTGTATCGACTTCAGGATCGAAATAAACTGCTGCTGCTGCATGAGCTACAATCTCGTTTACCACTCCATCCGTTAGAGCATGAAGCCCGGCAATCTGTCTTCCGGAGCCGGTCGTACCCAATCCGATGATTTTTATTTTTTCTGGTATTTGTCTTAATAATTCAGCATAGCATTTTCTTGAAGCTTCGACAGGATTTCCAAGTGTGTATAAATAAACAGAACCAAGTATCTTATTGTCGGATTTTCTAATCACTACCGCTTTGGTAGTGGTAGAGCCGATATCTAATCCGAGTATACAGACATCGCCGTCTTTAGCTTCCCGTCTCGACTTTACAGTCAAGCCGAGGCTGATCCCTCCTTCCCACGATTTGAACTGGACTTTATCTTTATAGTTCTTCAGCGGATAGTGGAAAACAAAAGAACTCTTTCTTTCTATAAAAATATCATTTAAGTCTTGTATTATATTTACTTCATGCTTTAGTCCATAAAGAGCGGCTCCAAGGGCCTCAAAATAAGATGCTTGTTCGGGTATAACAATATCCGGTACTTTTTTTCTAAGAAAATCTATGACAACGGAATTTTTTGTTACACCGCCGACAACCATTACTTTTCCCGGTTTGACTTTTTTAAGAAGGTTTTCAACCTTTTCAGCCATCATATTGGATAACCCTGCAGCAACCTCGGATTTCATTACTCCTTTATTCAGCGCATGTGTGCAGTCGGATTTGCAGAATACAGAGCATCTGCCTGATACTTTAAAAGGTTCGGCGCCTTTTGCGAGCTTTACAACTTCATCAATCCCCAGGTTCATTCTTTTAATCTGCTGAAGAAAAAATTCTCCCGTCCCTGAGGCACATTGGTTTCCGGTTATTACATTCGATACTTTCTCCTCATCATCAATTGTGTAAACCATGAACGTCTCACCCCCTAGTGAAGCGACTGCAGAGTAAGGTTCTTTGTTTTTATTGCAATAAGTAAAAGCATATTCGGTTGCTTCTGGCTCAGAAATAGTTGTAAACTTAACAAGCTTGCGGAATTTACGGCCGGTGACAACGATAGGGACTGGGTGTAAACCGATCGCAGTATACTTGAATGGTTGAATGGATGTATGTGTGAATTCGAGAAGCTTTTCTTTAAATATTTTTCTGGGATCGCCGTTATGCGGAAGTGTAAGTACATCTTCTATATTTATCTCATCATTTTCACTTCTTAATCTCACAAAGGAAATTGAGGAAGCCCCGAGGCATGCACCGATTGACTGTTTCATTTTAAATTGTATCATATTGTGAATATCTACGTACAAATATAAAAAACCGGGAATCTATGTGGTAGGTATTTCACTGGAAGTTATTATCTTTTTTATTAAACAGACGGCCCTATGACCGATAATCCCGGATTACCGATAACGGCGTATTGGCTATTGATTGACCGGGTTTTCGGTTATGTTCATTGAGCCGCGTTGAGTTTTCAATCTTACTCATACTCTTTCTCTTCCTCTTACTCTTAATGATTCCCCATCATTCTCTTTTTTTAAGCCTGAAAAAACATTGAGTTGATTATCACAAACTGATATTGAAAAATATTCCTATTTTGTATTAAATTTTTAAAAAGACCCCCCGTGTTTAGTTGCATATCATGCTTTTAGTTGAGTAAGTTTAAAGACTGTGGGTAATCTGGTAATTCAGGCAAAATCTGGTATTAAAATAAGCACTTCTTATAAAAAGAATAAAAGTTTAAAGCTGAAAATAAGGTCCATTTTAAGAAAAGTAAGTTTTTTACTCAAAGTTCGAAATTTCCTGCTGATCGCAATTTATAATTTATGAACATATTGTTATTAAATTATGAATACCCGCCCCTGGGAGGAGGCGCCGGAAGAGCCACCCAAAGTATCGCAATCCAGCTGTTACGGATGGGGCACGATGTTGATATAATCACTTCCCATATAAAATTTGCCTATAGTGAAAAGCTCGATTGCGGTGTTAAAGTATACTCGGTGCCCAGCTTAAGAAA
>CAYSGP010000425.1:0-2623 GCA_964430095.1 uncultured Ignavibacteriaceae bacterium | reverse complement strand
TTTCGGAATAAAAACCGTGCTTTATCATTTCAATTGATTTTCTTGCATCACTTACAGGCAGTCCCGACCACCAGACAAAGTCCTGCAGCGTTTCGGGTCCATGACTTGAAAAATATTTTCCTGCAAGCTTAGCCAAAGCTTCTTCCCTTGTAAAAGAATCCGTTTTAGTTACACGTTCACCAAACAAGGCATAAGTTCTCTCATTATTCTTTACTGCGCCGCTGCATATCAAGCCGGACAATTCTGCATCCACCAGCAGATGAACTCCTCTCTGGTTTGCGGTTTTGATTTTTTCAGCTTCAAGCCCCGAGAATAATTCATCCCTTGTTAGATGTTCCCCTTTTGAGAGCAGCTTTTCAAAAATTTTATTGCTTTTCCTGATTGTTTTTTCATCAAGCTCCAGGAACTTCTGTCTTGTTCTTAAAGATCTTTTTATGTGAGGTGCTGTTAATCGGATCATCCAGAAAATATCATCTGCAGAGACAAAGTGCCAGGTCGGTCTTAAAACATGGGTCCTGAGAAATTTACCTGCATTGAAAGAAGATTCTATATCTAAGTCGGCGGATCCGGGAAGTCGAACGCCGACAGCCCATTTAGCCATAGGATAATCCTGCGCCTGAACGGCACCCATCCAATTCACTATCTCCCCGGCAGTTTTAAAACCTGTTCCGGCAATCTGCTGGTTGATTAAACGGAGGTTTGCAATCTGTTTGAAATTCATATCGGTGCAATACGTTTTAATTATTAGAGGAAATAAAAAATCTCGGACAGCTTTACCCTTTATATAAAAAAAACCCCGGAAAAGAAGAAAAATTATACAAATGCGGAAAACAATATCGGATAAATCCTGCTTTAATCTTAATCGATTTTCCCCAAACATAAATATATTTATAATTATTGCTTTACGACTCCGAATCTTTTAACAGCTCTGGCATGTGCACGTTCCGCTTCGATCTCACGATTGTGTGGTTCGGCATTAGTGACCAGCGAATAAAGTAGGTTTCGTGCAACTTCAGCAACTTCGTCAACGGCATGGTAGAAGATTTCCTCATTTGCTTTTGAAGGATTAGTAAACCCGGAAATCTTCCTCACAAATTGAAGTGAAGCATCTCTGATTTCCTGATCTGTAGCAGGGGGTTCAAAATTATATAAAGTTTTTATATTCCTACACATCTTTTCTCCTTTAATCGATTGTTAATTACTTGAGTTATGTTGCACACAGAATAACATGGGTGAATAAAAATTGGATTTCGCAGCAGCACACGGGATAAAGCATTAAAGAGTTTTTACTTAACCATTTCTGCCTGGTCAATTCCAATTCTCTTAGTCAGATCTATAAAACGAGGATCGGATTTAAGGTGTGCCCATTCCGGACTAACGTTGATGTATATCAAGCCTCCTACTCTATCCTCATAAGCAAGGTTTAAGTAATGAAAAACCTTGTCATAGTCTTCTAACCCAAGATAAATAATTGCTAAATCCATATTAAGGTTTGCCTGCATATCCAATTCTTTACGCTTAATGAGTTTTGCAATGCACTCTTCAGTTTTTTCCGGCATACCGGCTTTAGCATAAGCATAACCGAGGACTGTAACTCCTTTCAAATCATTTCCAGCAAGTCTCTGTGCTTCTTTTACTACCTCGATTGCTTTTTGAACCTCGCCTTTTGAAAGGTAAAGCCATCCAAGGCCATAAAGTGCACTTCTAAAATTAGGATCCAGTTCAAGTGTTTTTTTATACTGCTCAATAGCTTCATCAGTTCTATTCAGATAGTAGTAAGTTGAACCAAGCTCCATATTAATAGTGAGCGATAAAGGATCCATCAGATGCGCTTTCTTAACTTCCACCAATGCTTCATTTAATCTTCCGACAGCTGTAAGGTATAAAGAGTAAGTATGATGAACATCAGCGGACCCAGGATTTATTTCCAATGCTTTTTGAAATGATTTGTAAGCATTTTCCCAATCCCAGTCATAAAATAATTGAACGAGTGCGAGTGAAAAATGACTTTCGCTTATTGTATCATCTAATGCAATAGCTTTTTGCGCATAAACTTTGGACTTGGGAAGAGATGTTTTGGGATCCAGATATCCCATTGACCCAAGAACTAAGTATGAATTGGACAGCCCTATATATGCATATACAAAATCAGGCTCGATTATCAGTGAATCTTCAAAACATTTAACAGCTCTATTCAGATCTTCCGGCGTCCATTTATTCCAGTAATATCTTCCTTTCAAAAATAAATTATACGCTTCAAGATTATATGTCTTAGGTTTAACCAGTTGTTCTCTAATTTCAGAATAAGTAAGCTTTTCACGAAGCCTATTGGCGATTGATTTCGAAATCTCATCCTGGATTTGAAAAATATCCTCAAGCTTTCTGTCATAAGTCTCAGACCACTGATGATAACCATCGCTGGTATTAATGAGCTGGGCAGTTACCCTAACTTTATCTCCGAATTTTCTTACGCTGCCTTCAAGTACTGTATTTACACCAAGCTGATTTCCAATATTTCTTACATCTTCATTCTTTCCTTTGAAAGCAAACGATGATGTTCTTGAAGTAACAAACAATCCGTTAACTTTTGTCAATGCGTTCAGAATTTCCTCGGTAATTCCGT
>CAYSGP010000424.1:0-14162 GCA_964430095.1 uncultured Ignavibacteriaceae bacterium | reverse complement strand
CCGGAAGATTGGAACTTGGATCTGCCCAAATTAATCTCTTATCATTTTGGATTTGATTATTTCTATCCCATTGCTGCTGAACTTGAAAATAAAGTAGCAGGTTTCGGAAATGGTATATTGAATGGGAATACAGGCTGGGTCGGAAATATTATTGTGTTGCCGGAGTACAGAAGACAGGGAATTGGGGTTCAACTTACTCTTCGGTTAGTCGATTATTTTAAAACCAAAGGATGCAGCAGTCAATTACTAGTTGCTTCCGAAATGGGTAAGAATATTTACAACAGAATTGGTTTCCGGACCGCAGCAAATTATAATGTTTATAAAACAGATGAAGCTCCTGTTATTTATCCGGATAGTCCTAGAATCAGAGCCGCTGAAATGAAAGATTTTCTGAAGATTAAAATACTTGACAGTGAAATAACCGGGGAAAAAAGATCCGGATTTATCGAAAGGTTTTTTTCATCTGCATTCATTTATGAAACAAATAAGTTTATTGAAGGGTTTTATCTCCCCGATTTGGGAGCCGGATTTATTGCAGCCGAAAATCCTGAAGCGGGACTTGAATTATTAAAATTCAAGCTGAGCAGGAATAGCTTAAATATAGTTGTCCCTGCTGAAAATAATGCAGCAAATAAGTTTTTAAAAGATTCGGGATTTCAGCTTCTGCGGGTTATGCCCAGAATGGTCCTGGGAGAAAATGTCCTATGGAAACCTGAATTAATTTTCAGCCGCGGAGCAGGTTACTGCGGTTAATTTTAATTTATAACATTATGTTATAAAATGTTTAGAAGGAAATTCGGATGGATTTTAGTCATATCTGCGGGTGCAGTCATTACCTTTTATGGATTTTATTTAAGTTCTAATTCCTTTTCCGATTTCGCAGGTTATTACACATCCACAAAAATACTTTTAGATGCCGATTCAACTGCCTTCTTGTACAATGATGAATGGTTTGTAAGTAAAATGCAATCCTATGGAATTCCGGATTCTACTTTTATTATGTATGTGAATCCGCCGCCGTCAGCTTTTATCATGATCCCCGTTGCCTGGCTGCAGCCTTTGCCTGCAAAAATAGTATGGAATTCTTTTAATCTGATTTTTTTAATAACAGCGTTTTATCTGCTTTTGAAGTTTAATAATTTCTCTGCAGTTTCATCAAAAGTTCAGGCAACGGCAGCGCTTTTTTTCTGCACTATCCCGTTCCTTCGGAATCTGCAGCGCGGACAAATTTATATTCTTTTACTTCTTTTTATTATCCTTTTTTCCCAAGGATATCTTAAGGGGAATGTTTTTTTATCTTCATTATCGATTGCAAGTCTTTTCTTATTAAAATATTTCGGATGGATGTTCATTATTCTTTTTATTATTGAAAAGAGGTGGAAAGAACTCAGTTTAAGCTTGTTATTTATCGGTATTGGATTTTTGTTCACTTTATTTATTGAAGGAATAGAAACATATCAAGCAAATTTTAATGTTATTATTGATGCTTTTAACCGGAAAGATTTTTCACTGACCGGCCTCCCTGTGTACCGGCATTTTTTGGCGCTTTGTTTACATTTCATCCTCAATGGAATAATAATCCTGCATTAAATATTTCGTGGTTATCCAGCCTGTTTACAGCTGTTTCACTTTTAATCATGTTTATTCTTTCGTTCATTAAAACCCGCAGGAATACACCTGAAAGGTTAAGCTCAATTTTAATTTTATCTGTAATTTTCACCCCGCTGGCTGCAGATCATCACTATATGCTTCTGGTCCTGCCGGCAGCATATTTAATCCAAAAAGATTTGGGCGATTCTAAAAATTTAAAAATACTTATCTCAATTCTGGCTTTATATCTTTTACTCGGCTGGTATCCGGAATATAAGATGAACTTGCTTTCAGGATGGGGGAAACTTATTGCTTTTCCGAGACTTTACGGCGCTTTATTATGCTGGTTATTGATTATAAATTTCAAACAGGATCATAAGTTTTCATGAAGGAATTGATCATTATTCATATCAAAAGAATAATTTTATTTTATATTTAAAGTAACCGTGCGTATTTATTTCTTTTTAAATAACTTTTACCGGAGAAACTATGAAACTAAAATCAAAAGTAATTCAGCTCTCCATATTCTTTTTATGTTTTATTATATCATGGAATCAATTAAGCAGTCAATCATATTTAAATTCAGAAGAATATAAAGAAATGTTTAAGCCTTTATCTATAAATGAAGCTGAAAAAATAGCCGACTCAGTTTTAAAGCTGATGACCCCTGAAGAAAAAATTGCTTTTGTCGGAGGGGATAAATCATTTTTTATAAGAGCTATACCTAGATTAAACATAACTGAAGTTTATATGGCAGATGCTACTCAAGGTGTTCATATAAGAGAGAAATTCAGAGATGTTGATTTATCGGCTTATCAGCTCCCTAAATCGACAGCTTTTCCTTGTCCGTTATCATTATCCGCTACATGGAATTCTGAATTGGCATACGATTATGCAAAGTCAGTCGGTGAAGAATGCCGTGCAGGAGGAATCGGTATTTTACTTGGTCCGGGGATGAATATTTACAGGATTTCACAATGCGGCAGAAATTTTGAATACTTCGGAGAAGACCCTTTCCTTGCTTCAGAAATGATTAAAGAATATGTGACTGGAGTTCAGAGCACGGGTACCGTCGCAACATTAAAGCATTTTGCGGCAAATAATACTGATTATTACCGAAGAAAAAGCAATTCGGTTGTTGACGAAAGGACATTACATGAAATTTATCTTCCTGCCTTCAAAGCAGGAGTAGATGCAGGTGCTTTTGCAGTTATGACTTCGTACAATCAGATTAATGGTGAATGGTGCGGGCAGAGCGGGTATGTTATTAATAATATCTTAAGGAAACAACTTGGATTTAAAGGGCTGGTAATGACTGATTGGTCGTCCGTATATGATGTAGAAAAGCTTTCTAAATCCGGACAGGATTTGGAAATGCCTTCCGCAGTAGCTTTAAAGGATGTCCCGCAGCTGATTGATGAGGGAAAAGTGCAAGTTACCGATATCGATAGAATGGCTAAAAGCATTTTAAAAACCTACTTTGCAGCAAAACTTCACAACAAGAAAAAAGATGATTCTTACCTTGAAAAATTCCCCGAACATGAATCAGTTGCACTTCAAACCGCAAGAGAGGGGATTGTTCTTTTAAAAAATGAAGATAATACCCTACCGATTAAAGATGAAGTAAAAAATATTTTGCTTACCGGTGATTATGTGGAGAAATTAGCTGTAGGCGGAGGTGCGGCATTTGTCGAAGGATATAATAACAGGTTAATGCTCGATGAGCTTAAAAAAGAATTCGGAGACAGACTTAATTTTGTAAAGGATCCTACCGCAGACCAAATTAAATCCGCTGAAATCGTGTTATGCAATATCGGCACTAACGACAGTGAAGGCAGAGACAGGCCATTTGAACTTCCCGCCGACCAGGAAAATAAAGTAATGACATGTGTGCAAAATAATCCTAATGTAATCGTAATCGTTACATCCGGAAGCGGAATTAAGATGACTAATTGGAATAACAATGCAAGAGCAATTATTTATGCGTGGTACGGAGGACAGACTGGGAACCAGGCGCTTACAGAAATAATCGCTGGGAAAATAAATCCTTCAGGTAAACTCCCTATAACCATAGAAAAAGATTTTAAGGATTCCCCCGGATACGGCTATATTCCTGAAGGTGAATCTCTTTATACAGGATGGAACGCTGAGCAGGAAAAAGCACGTGCAGTTTATGATGTGCACTATAATGAAGGTGTATTTGTAGGATACCGATGGTATGAAAATAAGAAGATTAAGCCGCTTTATCCGTTTGGATTCGGTTTATCCTACACGGATTTTCAATATTCAGACCTGAAAATAACACCGGCAAGATTTCAGGAAAAAGACTCGGTCACTGTGACCTTTAATCTGAAAAATGTTGGCAATATGAAAGGAATGGAAGCTGCACAGCTTTATGTGCAGGATGTTGAAAGTTCCGTATCCCGCCCAAATAAAGAATTAAAAGGATTTAAAAAGATAAATCTGGAACCGGGAGAGAATAAAACTATTCAAATTAAACTAGGTAAAAAAGATTTTTCCTTTTGGAATCCTCAGACTAAGAGCTGGTTTGCAGAGAACGGAAAATTCATTATTCAGATAGGCTCTTCGTCTCAGGATATTAAATTAATAAAGGAAATAGAACTATTTTAATTTTATAATACACTAGGATTCTCCATTTTCTCTATTTTTGCCCAAGTATCTTTCAGCGGGACGGTTCTATTGAAGGTAAGTTTTTCAGCTGTAGAGTCAAGGTCTGTACAGAAATATCCGGTTCTTTCAAACTGATATTTATTTCCCGGGGAAGCATTTTTCAAACTCGTTTCTACTTTACAATTTGTGAGTATTTGCAGCGAGTTTTTGTTAATATAGTTCAGCCAGTTAGTACTGCCGGGATCTTCTACATTAAAAAGCCTGTCATATAATCTAACTTCCGCATCAACACAATGTTCGGCAGATACCCAATGAATTGTTCCCTTAACTTTTCTGCCGCTTTCAGCCGAGCCGCTTTTAGTAGCCGGATCATAGGTGCAGTGAAGTTTAATAATTTCACCCTGATCGTTTTTAATTACTTCTTCGCATTTTATTATATATGCATAGCGAAGCCTCACTTCCTTCCCGGGAGAAAGCCTGAAATATTTCTTTGATGGATTCTCCATGAAATCTGTTTTTTCAATATAAATTTCATGGGTAAATGGGATTTTTCGTGTACCCATCTTTTCATCTTCCGGGTTATTTACGGCATCAAGCTCTTCAACAGTATCTTGGGGATAGTTGCTAATAATAACTTTTAAAGGATTTAAAACTGCCATGACGCGCTGAGCTTTTTTATTTAGATCTTCACGGATGCTGTATTCCAGCAGAGCAACATCAATTACTGTATCTCTTTTGGCAACGCCCACCCTTTCTGCAAAACTTCTGATCGACTCCGGAGTATATCCTCTTCTTCTCAATCCTGAGATTGTCGGCATTCTGGGATCATCCCATCCATTTACATATCCGTTCTGAACAAGCTCAAGCAGCTTCCTTTTACTCATTACCGTATAGGTGAGATTCAATCTGGCAAATTCAATCTGTCTTGGATGATGAATTCCAAGCTTTTCTAAAAACCAGTCATAAAGAGGTCTGTGTATTTCAAATTCCAGTGTACAAATAGAATGAGTAATTTTTTCAATGGAATCGGATTGCCCATGAGCCCAATCGTACATGGGATAAATACACCATTTGTCACCGGTCCGATGATGGGAAGCATGACGAATTCTATACATTATGGGATCGCGCAGATTCATGTTTGGGGAAGACATATCGACTTTCGCCCTAAGTACATGATCACCGTCATCAAATCTGCCGTTTTTCATTTTTTCAAATAGATCCAAGTTCTCTTCAATTGATCGATTACGAAAACGGCTTTCTTTCCCCGGTTCCGTAGGCACGCCTCTATATTCTTTTATTTCTTCCATTGATGAGGAATCAACATAAGCATCTCCCTGTTTAATCAGCTGTACTGCATATTCATAAAGCTGATCAAAATAATCCGAAGCATAAAAAAGACGGTTCCCCCAATCGAATCCAAGCCACTTTACATCCTCAATAATTGAATCTACATATTCAACATCCTCTTTTTCCGGATTTGTATCATCAAATCGGAGATTGCATAATCCGCTATATTCTTCGGCCAACCCAAAGTTGAGGCATATTGATTTTGCATGCCCGATATGAAGATATCCGTTGGGTTCAGGAGGAAAACGCGTATGAATTTTTTCACTGCACCGTTTGTCTTGAATATCCTGATTGATTATCTCTTTAATAAAATTACCTGACGGAATGGGGTTATTTGAATTTAACTCCTGTTTTACCGGTTTATCTGAAATTTTATCTTCCAATGGAATTCCTTCTGAAGTATTTAGTCTTTTTTAATTTTATTAATTGCAGTGAAAATCCTTTTAATAGATTTTTCCTTGCCAAGTATGAATAAGATATCAAATATGCCTGGACCTGTTCCAATACCCGAAAGAGCAAGTCTGAGCGGATGAATTAATTGGCTTGGGGAAACATTCAGCTTTTCTGCAGTTGATCTTAAAGCCGTTTCAAAGTCTATTTTTCCCGGATTAGATAATTTAGCAAAATTTTCAGCGAGTGATTTCAGATGTTCCGGGGTCTCTTTTCCCCAATATTTCAGGATCATTTTCTCATCATAATTTGCCGGTTCTTCAAAGAAATAAAATGCTTTTTCTAGATAATCTTTGATAAAAGAAACACGCTCTTTCATTGCTTCAACTATAAGCAGCAGGTAATCGTCCGGGTATTCTGCAGTATTATATTTGGAATTTTTCAACTCGTCTTTCAGCATTTGCAGAATTTCTGTTGAAGATTTTCTGCGCAGATGTTCTGCATTCAGCCAGTTAAGTTTTTCAATATTGAAAACCGCACCTGATTTATTAACCCGCTCGAGAGAAAATTTTTCTATAAGCTGATCCATCAAATAAAATTCCTGATCATCTCCTGCAGTCCATCCAAGCAAAGCAACGAAGTTGATCAGAGCTTCCTTTAAATATCCTTTTTTACGGTAATCTTCTACGGCAACATCTCCCTGCCTTTTGCTCAGCTTAGATCTGTCTGGATTAAGCAGGAGAGGGAGGTGGGCAAAAACCGGAAGCTCCCAGCCGAAGTAATTATATAGTAAAATATGTTTTGGAGTAGAAGAAAGCCATTCTTCTCCCCTGATTACGTGAGTAATTTTCATTAAATGATCATCTACTACATTTGCCAGATGATAAGTCGGATATCCGTCGCTTTTTATTAAAACCTGGTCATCAACAATATCGCTGCTGAATTCAACATTATCCCTAATTACATCAGTAAAAGTGATATTCTGATGCGGCTGCACATTGAGTCTGATGACATGCTTTTCACCTTTCTTTAGTTTTTCCGAAACTGCTTGGGCGGAAAGCCTCAAACAATGCTTATCGTACATCGATTGAAGCCCTGACTTCTGCTGTTCTTCCCTTAGTTTGTTTAATCTTTCGGGTGTACAAAAACAATAATATGCATTCTTTTCCTGAACAAGCTTTTGGGCATATTCTTTATAAATTTCCAGTCTTTCAGACTGAAGATAGGGCGCATGTTCTCCGCCTACAAACGGACCTTCTTCATATTTTAAACCGATCCAATCAAGAGATTCAATTAAATTTTCTACTGCATGTTCAACATATCTAGAGCGGTCAGTATCTTCAATCCTTAAAATGAACCTTCCGTTGTTCTTTTTTGCAAAAAGATAATTGTATAAAGCCGTTCTTAATCCTCCGACATGCAGATATCCTGTAGGGCTTGGAGCAAAACGGACTCTAATAGTTTCATTAATCATCATTTAAAAGAAAGCTAAATTTTTAAAGAATTTAGCAAAGTTAATAAAAAAAATTCTGTTTTTTGAGGTAAGAAGGGATAATTGAATCTAATAGAGAGGGTATGTTTTAACTTACAGCTACCTTATTTTCCGTATAATGCTTAACTTTTTCAATAAATTCATGGCTGTCGATCGGTTTTGGAATATAATCGGTAACTCCGGCTTCCAGGCACTTTTCACGGTCGCCTTTCATTGCAAATGCGGTAAGTGCAATGATCGGCGTTTCCTTATATTCCGGCATCTGACGGATTTTTTCAGTGGCTTCAAATCCGTTCATCACCGGCATCTGCATGTCCATTAGAATTAAATCAAACTTTTCTTTCTGAACCTGCTCAACTGCTTCTAATCCGTTTTCAACAACGGTTATATGATCATAATTGTTCTTTTTCAGCAGCCTGGTTACAATAATCTGCGAATGTTTATAATCTTCAACCAGAAGAATTTTAATTACATTATCACCGGGAGCAGCGGGAGCTGGAGTTTTGATAGTATCATCGAAGCTGTTTATCATTGCATGAATAGTATCGGCAAGATCTTCAATGTTTGTGCTGTTCTTTTCGAGCAGCTCATTAAATAATCCGTCAATTTTCTGCAATTCATCCTGGTAGTTTTCTTTTCCTGTATAAATAACAATCGGCAGCTTTGCAAATTTCGACGAAGTTTTAATCTGTTTAATCAAATCATATCCGTTAAGTTCCGGCATTTCCAAATCAATAATGGCAATATCAAGATTCATATCCTGAATCATGCTCATTACTTTAGTTGAATCGGATTCCGCGACAGGAACATAGCCGGCCTGCTCAATTGCTTCGATTATAAGGCTTAAAGTGGGAACATCATCATCAACTATTAAAACATTCGATTCTCTTTTCAGCTTATAGCTTTGCAGGACTTCCACCAGGTACTTATATTGAATGGGTTTTTCGAGATACTCAACGGCTCCCATTAAGAAAGCTTTCTGCTGTTCTGCTTCTATCGAGCAAATAATTATAGGTGTATTTTTAGTATGCTTGGTTTCTCTGATTTTTTTAAGAAGATCCAAACCATTTGTGTCGGGCAAAATAATATCCAGAAGGATTGCCAGAAAACTTTCTTTTTCAATAATCTTTAATGTTTTTTCCGCAGAATTGACAATTGTTGGATCGTATCCCCACTTAACCAGATAATTGCTTAGCAGCTTGGAAGTTGCGTAATCGTCTTCAACAACCAGCACCTTATTTTTCTTAACCGGTTTCGGCGGCGGGGGAAGTTCTTTCTCAACTTCGGGAACTACTTCTACATCAATATTAAAATTATATAAAATTCCTTTACCGATAGAACTTGAGACTTCGATATATCCGTTCAGCAATTGGATAAGTTTCTTTGAAAGTGTAAGTCCTAATCCTGTGGCAGTTCCGAGTTTATTGTTTCCGAGCTCAAATATTGAGAATGGATTAAATAATTCTTTTAGTTTATTTGATGGCAGGCCTGAACTTGTGTCGGTAATTTTAAAGTTTAATTTATCTTTTGCAGAAAGAGAAACAGAAATTGTAATTTTACCTCTTTCAGTGAGGCGGAGCGAATATGTAATGATATTTAAGAGAATATATCTTAATTTCTGATTATCCAGATTAATTAATTCAGGAATATCCTTATCAAAGTTTGTAATAAAATCTAATTTCTTTATATCTATTTTTTCGCGGAACAGCTTAATTATTTCTTCAACAAAACTTTTAATATTTACGGCTGTTCTTGTTTCCTTGTTTGTCCCGGTTTCTATTTTTGCCAAATCGATAATATCGTTAAGAAGAGAAAGAAGATTAAATGAATTTTGCTTTAAAGTAGAAACATACTCTGCCTGAGTAGATGTTAAATTATCTTCATTAAGTAGGGACGCAAATCCCATTATGCTGTTTATAGGAGTTCTTAATTCATGGGCGATATCGGAAATGATTTGTCCTGAAGAATAACTGAAACCGCCGGTTCTGCCCAGCCAAATTTTAACAATATTGTTCACCGATTCGGCGATTGTTTTTATGCTGTCTTTATCTGCCTGAACAAATTCCGTTTTCTTGGAAATTTTGAAAAGAACCTTATCGTTTTCATCAATTTTTATAAGCAGGCATCCTTCGAAATTTACAACATCGGTTGCCTGAATTTCACACTCCTGCTGTACGTCAAATGTAATAGATTCAGGTTGGGAAAAAATTGAATTGCAGAAGTTGCAGTAGAAATTATTGTTTTTAATATAGGTTTTTTTTGCAGCAGATGATTTCCCGAGCATTAAAAGACCGGAATCTTCAATCACCTTAAAGAAAAGAACGGCTTGTAAATCATATTCAGAGCAGATGTACTCACATAGGTTGTCCGGGAATTCTTGGGACCCCTTTACAGCAAGCGAGATAAGTTCATTATATTTGGTTAAGAAATCGAGTTTAGCGCTGTGCATTATTTTTTGTAAACGGTAAAGAAAATCTTCTAAAAAAAACTTTCAAAGTACTCGGTATAAATATAAAAGCCGGAAAATAAAAAGAAAAATTCGTGCCGGGAATTTTAATGAACCATACAGTTGCAATGCCCGGTAAATGTTTACTTTTTAAGCCAAAAGAGAAAAAAAAATCCCTTTAACTTTTGATCATAAAAATTATTTAAGTATTTTCTGTACGGTTTTATCTCATGAATGAGAATATTTTACATCTCTTAATTCCATCTGACAAATTGATTAATGGGGATTTGTTAATATTGTAAAAAATAGGAAGAATAATTTTAATGTCCAAGAATATAGATCTACTGATTGCTGAAGATGAAAATATAATAGCAAAAGATATAACCAGGGTTGCCAGAAAACTGGGTTATAATGTTGTAGATTTTGTGAAATCCGGTGAAGAAGTAATAAAAAAAGCCGAGGAGCTGAAGCCGGATCTTATCTTAATGGATATAATGCTGCAAGGAAATATTAACGGAATTCAGGCAGCCGAGAGAATAAAGAATTCTGTAGATATACCTATTGTTTTCCTTACTGCGCTTGCGGATGAAGAAACACTACAGCAGGCAAAAATAACGGAGCCTTTCGGTTACATTCTAAAACCTTTTGACGAAAGAACCCTTCATTCTTCAATCGAGATGGCTTTGTACAAGCACAAGATCAGTATAAATTTAAGAGAAAGAACCCGGGAGCTTGAAAGAGAGAAGAAAAGGACCGATGAGCTGCTGCACAACATTCTGCCATCAGATATTGTTAAAGAACTGAAAGAAAAAGGGAAGATAACTCCCTGTGAATATAAGATGGTTACACTTTTATTTACCGATTTTCAGGGTTTTACTTCACTGGCAGTACAAATGCCTCCGAATGTTTTAGTGGACGAGTTAAACGACATTTTTCAGCACTTTGATGCAATTGTCGATAATTACGGATTGGAAAAGCTTAAAACAATCGGTGATTCCTATATGCTCGGAGGAGGCTTTCCGAAAGAGTCTGATACCCATGCAGTAGATGTTGTATACGCAGCTATTGAAATGAATAAATATATAAATTTAAGGAACAAAACTTCAAAATTTATCTGGAAAATGCGGACTGGAATCCACTCCGGGAATGTAATTGCAGGAGTAATCGGGAAAAAGAAATTTACCTACGACGTTTGGGGCAACACTGTTAATATTGCAAACAGAATGGAAAGATACAGCAAAGCAGGTGAAATTAATATTTCCGAAACGACTTATTCCTTGATAAAAGATTATTTTGAATGTGAACACAACAGCAAGATTGAATTAATGGGAAATAGTGAGATGGAAATGTTTTTTGTAAAAAATAAAAGGGTTTTAAAAAAGCGGGAAATCAATTTAACCGAAAAGATCTCGCGCGAAAACTTTTCGTATTAAAATGCAGTTTTTTATTCTCTCTTAAATATTTTCACTTTTCAGTTAATTTTTCTTCACAAAAAGTCCCCTCTTAAAAAAGAAATTAATGGCATATCAATTGTTTTATTTAAAAACCAGAGGCAAAAATTAAGTGCGAATTACTTTTAAATTAATTTAGAGATTTCATGAAAAAAAATCAGGCTGGAAAAAAAATACTTATAGCTGAAGATGAAATTATTATTGCTCTTGATATTAAAAAAATCTTAAAAAATTTTGGCTATAAAATTTGCTCAATTGTTTACTCGGGTGAGGAAGCAATAAAAAAAGCATTGGAAGAAAAACCGAATCTTATTTTAATGGACATCATGCTCCAGGGTTCTATTAATGGAATCCAAGCAGCAGAAATCATTTCTAAAGAACAAAATATTCCGATCATATTTTTAACCGCCGTTACTGATACCGAAGCATTAGAGAAAACGCTGATAACAGAAAATTTTGGATACATCGGTAAACCGTACGATGAACAGGCATTACGTTCGACAATTGAAACAGCATTGTATTATCATAATACCGAACCGCAGTTAAAAGTTAAGCCGGATGTTTTTTCTAATAACTATAAGATTTTTGATTTTAAAAATTGAAATCTAGCTGCATGCTGAGCCTGTTATCAAGATTTCCTGCAATCTCTTCGTCGCCCGAGTAAAGAGACTTCTCTCCCGGTTTATATAATTCTGAATATTTGCACGAGACTGCAATATTTTTTACCGGGTTGTACCTGAAAAGAAAATACCACTTAACTCCTTCTCCATACAATGCCGAATTTGAATACATCCCTTGAATATCATTTTCATACGCGTAAACCGCAGAATTAAATGAATCTGTTTTAAAGAAGGTTATTCTGCCGCTGAAAGTAATTTGGTTGAATAACGTGACCCTGATATCCTGAAAAAATAAAACTCCCTGTTCAACTATTTTTAGATCTTCTAAAATGAAATTATTTATTTCAAATCTTTCCTTAAAACGTATTGTTTTTGAAACATTATAAATCATTTCGATCCGAAGACTTTTTTTTATCTGGCCGGTAATGATTCTAGAAAAATTTGATGTTCCGGCACTCTCTTTGTTCTCATGTTTAATTCTTACTCTTGTTTCAAACTTGCGGAAAGGCTTTGAATGAAGGCTGAATAAAAATTCATTGCCTGCAGCAGGCAAAGGAAGCTGGTAACTTGCATAAGGAAATTTAAACTGGTCATAATAAAAATTAATTGTACCAAGTATTGTTTTCCACCTAACTCCATTATAAAAACCTATTTCGTTTCTGCCCGAACCTTCCGCAAGGGCTGAACCGTGAAGACTGTAAAAATTTCTCGGGTAACTGCGGATTGAAGTAATGAAAGAAAAATTTTTTGTCACGGAAATAATTAATCCGTTGATTGAAGCAGTTGAAACTCCGTTGTAAGCGAATTCACCGAAAATATTAATAGTGCGGTAATAGAAGTCATAATAAACGGAGCTGCTGCTGAATCTGCTTCCCTTTATATCAAATACATCAGCAGCAAGAAAAGGATTGGAAAATTTTGATTGATAATATAAAACTCCCATGTTAAGATTAATTTCATCTTCTCCTGATTTGAATTTAAACTTGCAATCTGCTTTTGTCCCTATTAATATTTCTTCGGCGGTTTTTCTTTGTGAAAGTTCATATTCTGTCCTATGAAATCCTGTGACCGGTATAAACTCAATTGCGGAGAAGGAAGGATCAATAGTTGCATCGAGTTTATTTTTAGAATAAAAAGCCGCCATGGAAAAGTTATCCCATTCGATTTCGGCCGCTGCTCCTCGGAAGAATTTATTCTCATCAGAGCTCTTGTATGGTTTGATATTTTTAGAATTCTTTTTAATTGGAAACACAGATTCACTGCCTTTTGAAAAACCGTAAGGGCTCCATAAAGCAATTCCTTGCCCTGCTTCAACATTATAATCACCGGCAACTATGTTTTTCAAAATTCCTGTATTTTTTACGGAAAGAAAGAATGAAGCAAATTCATCAATACTCTTTTCGCCTGGATCTTTTTCCGTCAAAATACCTGCTTGGTATTTTCCATTATAATCCCCGAGAAAACGGTTATAGTATTTAAACCCTGAGCCAAGGAATTTATTTTGCTTATATGCTTCTCTAGTTTGAAGATCTTTTGAAACCCGGTTTCTCATCTTCAGACTGAAAACTTCTGCAGCCCCGGTGATAAAGTCTTGTTCATTTTTATTTTCTTTCGAATCATATTTAGCGGTCAGGAAGGGCAGAATCATGGCAGCTGTTTCGGGCGCGATCTCTTTTATGGAATAGATCTCATTAGCAGAGAAGAACGGTCCGAATTTTTTTCTATGTCCAAGGATCCTGTTTGCGGTATTTAAATCAATGTAGGGTACTGATAAAAGTTCGGGTATTTCAGCCGTATTAAGATCTACAGGATTATTTATCTGATCTTCGACTACATCGGAGGCTGCCGAGTTATCCGATTCCTGCTCGCTTTCCTGAATCAAATCTTCCAAAGTCTGGCTCTCATCAATATATGAGGAATCCCATTGAGCGAGAGTTAATGAATTGGATATTATAAAGATCAGGAAATAAATTTTCAAAAAAATATCGCAAAAATTTTAAAAATTATTCGATCAAAGGATTTATTCTTTTATACGAAGGTAATTTTTTATTCTAGCGGTTCTTGTTCCTTCTTCAGCAAAACTAATTATAATACCAGCCTGATGAGTCAACCCTAAATCCGGATGATTAAATACCGCATAATCAAGACTAAAATAGGAATAATTAATTCCCAATCCCCCTGAGTAGCAGCTGGGA
>CAYSGP010000423.1:0-17721 GCA_964430095.1 uncultured Ignavibacteriaceae bacterium | reverse complement strand
GGCTATTTTGGCTCTGAAAACTGATGCGCCCATTGTTTATGGAATTACTGTGCGGCAGCCTGATTATTCCTACATCATCGAGCTGCATGAGATAAGCAAAGAAAATCTCCCTTATGATTATAATGAAAAAATTATTGAGCTTAGTCAGAGACATACATCGTTTCTGGAAAGTTATATCCGTCAATACCCGGAACAGTGGCTTTGGATGCACAAAAGATGGAAATATTGATATGATCTTGAACAGAATTCAATTTGTTTTTTGATCTATTATAAAACTTTTCTAAACACGTAATAAATATTTTTGGAATAAATGGGAAAAATTTTAGTAATACAGACGGCTTTTATAGGAGATGCGGTTCTTACTCTGCCCATGATTCAAAAGCTGAAAGAATTTTTTCCCGGATCTCAAGTTGATGTACTTGCAATTCCACTCACCGCGGAAATATTTAAAGCTTCCCCGGATGTCGGTAGTGTAATTGTAATGGATAAGAAAGGAGAGCATAAATCCTTCTTTTCATTGATCAAGCTTTCTAAACAGATACATGATAAAGAATATGAAAGGATCTATTCACCTCACCGCTCATTCAGATCTGCTTTTATTGTTTTACAATCGGGAGTAAGGGATACTTTCGGCTTTTCAAACAGCAGCCTCAAACACGTATATAAAAATATTATTGAATACCGGCTTGATCACCATGAGGTGCAGAGGAATTTAGATCTTATCGACTTTAAATATTCAGGCGGAAATTGGAGAATTCTTCCGAAGGTTTTAATTGCACAAGATATTAAGGAAAAAATAAAATGTCTATTAATTGATAATGGGATAAAGGAAAGCTTTGCCGTCGTAGCCCCGGGAAGTGCCTGGAATACAAAAAAATATCCTATTGAATATTACGAATCAGTGGTATCGTTTTTAAGATCTAAATGTTCAGTGATTCTTTTGGGCGGAGCCGGTGATAAAGAAATTTGCAGCCGTTTGTCTGAAAAATTCGGTGATGTCATAACCTTTGCAGGTTTGTTAAATTTAGTTGAATCAATTGAGCTTCTCAAGAGAGCGGAAATTCTAATTTCAAATGATTCGGCACCCACGCACCTAGGGATGTGTGCGGATATTCCCGTTCTTACAATTTACTGTTCTACTGTAGATGATTTCGGATTTTATCCTTACAACAGCAAAAGCCGTTATTTAAGTTATGATGATCTTGCCTGCAAGCCGTGCGGAATTCACGGGTTTGACAAATGTCCGATAAGTACCTTTGCATGCGGCTATGAATTAAAACCCGAATCTGTAATTTCAAAAATTGAAGAGATGCTGAGTTATGAAGGTTAATCATTTACCGTTTATAAATATCGAATCGGATTTTGAGTTTTCATTGAAGGAAGCAAAAAGAATTTATCTGGAGGGGGGTATTTTTGTTTATCCAACGGATACAATTTACGGCTTCGGTGCGAATCCATTTAATGAAGAAGCTGTTGAAAGAATCGATAAAATTAAAGGAAGAGAAGCCGGAAAAATGTATATACTTCTTATAAAGGATATTAATAATCTTCAGAAGTATGTTGAGCTGCAGTCGGAAAAACATTTTGATTTTCTATTATCTATCTGGCCTAATCCGGTTTCGGTGGTATTAAATCTAAATGAAAAAACCAAAAAAATACTCAAAACAGATACAATTGCATTCCGGATTCCGAATCACCGGTTTTGCTTAAAATTATTGGGTGAGCTTCAAATGCCCTTGATTTCTACCAGTGTTAACCGGAGCAGCGGGAATCCGGTAATTGATCCAATCTTAATTAAAGGGAACTTTGAAAGCGAAGTAGATGCCATTTTTTATTCGGAAAAAAGAATATTCATTCCCGCTTCAACATTGATCGATTTGAGCGGCAGTAAACCTGAGTTGATCAGAGAAGGTAAAATAAAATTTAAAGATTTGCTCGGAAAATTTACCTAATTTTATAGAATGAAATTAAATAAATATACAAAGCTGAAACGATTTTTTATACTCATTGTGCCTGAAAATGCGGGAATAGATTCAAGGACAAGGAAGATCGGTTTTAATAAGTTTATCTGGTTGGTATTCCTTTACACACTCACAGTTATGGTTACCTGGCTTCTAGTTCTAAATATTACCCCTCTTGGCTATTATTTAAATTTATCCGGGACAGGATTAAGCAAGGAAGAGCGCAGGGAAATATTAAATATTAATGAGAAGATGATCTATCTTACAAAAGAGCTTCAGGAATTAAAAAACGTTAATAAAAGATTAAAAAATGCAATAAATCTGGGAGATTCCTCTGTATTCGGGACTGAAAAGAAAAAAAATGAAGAATCGACTAAAGTAAATAAAAAATTAGGACAAGGAAATCTCCTATGGATAATAAAGAAAATTTTCTTTACCATTAGAGGTAATCAAAATAAAGATATATATTTTATAAAGCCGCTTGACGGTTTCATCAGCAGAGATTTTAATCCTGAAAAGGGGCATATGGGAATTGATGTTGTTGCGAGAACGGGAACTCCCGTTTATGCTGCTGCAAACGGATATGTGGTTTTTTCTGATTACACGATTGATGACGGTTATTCACTTATAATTAATCATTCAAATGATTATATTACGGTATACAAGCATTGTTCTTCTTTATTAAAGCGTCAAAGAGAATCGGTTTTACAAGGTGAACTGATTGCATTAAGCGGGAATACAGGAGAAAAAACATCCGGCCCGCATCTCCATTTTGAAGTATGGAAGAATGGAAAGCCAATAAATCCCAAAACAGTATTAATCAATTATTAGAAGGAGATCCTAAATTGATGAAGTATAGAGATGAAAACATCGGTAAAGATGAAGTCACCATTATTGGTGCTGGGGTAATTCTTGAAGGTAAGATAACATGTAAAGGAAATATACGTGTGGATGGAGTGGTGAATGGTGATATAAATGCTAACGGCAGTGTAGCGGTCGGAGAAAATGGGGAAATAAACGGTGAAATTAATGCTGAAGTGATTAATGTGGGCGGGAAAGTTACCGGCTCATTAAATGCAAAAGATAAACTTGTCCTTGAAGCAAAAGCCGTTTTGAAAGGCGATGTAATCACAAAAATTTTGGTTGTAGAAGCAGGTGCAAATTTTGACGGAAACAGCAAGATGGCAAACAGTAAAGAGGCTCCTAAATTGACCTCGACTCCATCTTCGCCCGCTCCGACTTCTCAATCCAAAACATGACCGAAAAGGATAATAACGGATCAAACGGAGTAAATAAAACTTACCGGGAATTGGCTCCTTATTTGGGTTTAGGTTTGCAGCTTGCTGCAACAGTTATTATTATGGTTTTTTTGGGGATCTGGCTCGATAAAAAATTTAATAGCGGACCTTATTTAACTGTAATCTGCTCAGCGCTTGGCGTTTTTGCGGCTTTATATAATTTTATTAAATCAGTATTAAAATCTAATAAATGAGGCCCGCTGCTAAGTTACTAAGCTGGTCGGCTTTTTTAATTCTGATCCTGCCTTTTATTTTGTTCTTCCTCTATAAAACCTCAGTTATTAAAGAGGATTTTTTTATTGCTGTCATTTCGGGTGCATTTATCTCTTTATTAAATTTTATCATAGGCATCATTTCAATAAAAATAGCAGATAAAAAAGCTCCTGATGCATTTATGAAAATAATCTTAGGCGGAACTGCCTTGAGGCTCGTTTTGATGCTCGTTTTGATTGTATTAGGGTTAAAAATCTTGGAATTGAGCCCAAATAGCTTTATATTTTCAGTCCTTTTTTTTTATGTCTTTTTTTTAATTATTGAAATTTTTTATTTGAATTTGCGTAAAATATAGAATAATCATGTCCTACTTGCAGAATGCGGCTGCACATTCTTTAGACACCCTAAAAACAACAGGTCAAAAGGGAGGCAGTGACTGGATTTTACATCATGTTCAAGATTCAAATTATCTTGACTTCGAACCCTTTGGAACTATCCAACTGCCCCACATGGAAATGTTCGGAATAGATATTTCAATTACCAAGTATGTTTTTTTTATGTGGATAGTGTCGCTGCTGCTGATTATTCTTTTAGCATTCACTGCAGGGAAGTATAAAAAATCTCCCGTACCTAAAGGAATAAGTAATTTTTTTGAAATGATTATTTTATTTATTAGAGATGATGTTGTCAGACCTACAATCGGAAACAGTTATGAAAAATTTCTTCCTTACCTGCTTACGATATTTTTCTTCATTCTTTTCAGCAATATATTCGGACTAATTCCATATACTGCCACTATAACAAGCAATATTGCCGTTACCGCTGCTTTGGCAGCAATGACTTTCTTTGCCACGCAATTGGGCGGAATCAGGCAGTATGGCTTTTTTGGATATTTTAAAGGTTTAATACCTCATGGAATGCCCTTAGGTATTCTGCCGTTAATAATTATTGTAGAAATTCTTGGATTATTTACCAAACCCTTTGCATTGTGCATCCGTCTTTTTGCCAATATGATTGCCGGTCATGTAGTAATTTTATCCCTTATTGGATTAATTTTTATATTGGGGAGCGTATTTGTAGCCCCTGTATCTATTGCATTTGCTTTATTTATTTACTTGCTTGAAATTCTTGTTGCAGTAATTCAAGCATATATTTTTACAATGCTGTCTTCCTTGTTTATAGGAATGGCAGTTCAAATGGAACATTAACATACAACAAATATAATTAGGAGAAAAATTTATGGATTTAGCCTGGTTAGGAGCAGGTATCGGTGCAAGCATTACTGTTATTGGAGCCGGTCTTGGAATAGGCAAACTTGCTGCCTCAGCACTGGAATCTATGGGCAGACAGCCGGAAGCGGCCGGCCCGATCAGAACTGCGATGATCATTGCGGCAGCACTGATTGAAGGTATAGCTTTTTTTGCATTGGTTATCTGTATTTTATTAGCCGTCAAAGCTTAGAGAATATATTTTTTATAAAATTCAATGAGCATTAATATGGTTAATACTATTCTGGCTTTTGCTCCGGAAGGCGGGAGTCTTATCGATGTAAATCCAGGTTTAATTTTTTGGACTGTAGTTACTTTTTTAATCCTCCTTTTTGTACTTAAAAAGGTAGCATGGAAACCGATTTTAACCGCTTTGGATCAGAGGGAAGCATCTATCAGAGAATCGATTGAAAGAGCTGAACAAGCCAAAGCCGAAGCACAGAAAATTCTTGATGAGAATAAATCAAATTTGGCAAAAGCGGCAGATGAGTCTAGAAAACTGATTGAGCAGAGCAGGGAATATGCAGAGAAGATGAAAAATCAGATCCTGCAGGAAGGTAAAGAACAGTCTAAAAAAATTATTGAGGACGCCGCTGCTGAGATTGAAAGAAGAAAAGAAACAGCCTTTAACGAACTTAAAAACCAGATAGCTGATATTGCTCTTCTGGCTGCGGAAAAATTATTGAACGAAAAGCTGGATCCTCAGACTCACAAAAAGATTACGGATAAATATATTAACGAAATAACCAAAAATTGATGGCTGATTCCAAGGTTTCATACAGATATGCTTCTTCTCTGCTTGGACTGGCGGTAGAAAAGAAAATTTTGGACGCTGTTTCTGAAGATGTGGAAATGGTAAGATCTGCTATTGAGAAAAATGCCATGTTGAGGAATTTATTGGAGAGCCCTGTTATTAGACCTCATTCGAAGGCATCGATAATGGATGAAATCTTAAGTAAAGCTCATCCTGAAACAAAGAAATTTGTAAGATTTGTTATTGATAAAAATAGAGAGGATCTGCTCTTTGGTATTACATCCGTATTCCTCAGATTAAGAGATGAATATATTGGATTTGTTAATGTTTCGATAAAAACAGCTTATGAATTTAATGATGAGCAGAAAAAAAGGCTTAAAGAAAAACTAGAAAGTTTATTAAACAAAAAAGTAGGTTTTAATTTTGAAATAGATAAATCTCTAGTTGGAGGTTTTATCGCTCAAGTTAATGATACTGTTTACGATGCTTCCCTGAAGCATCAGCTCGATCTGCTGAGAACTCAGCTGTTGGAAGGCGGTATCTACACGGGACAAACAAATTGATTCAAAGGAATATATAATGGCTGAAGTCAGACCTGATGAAATATCGGCAATAATAAGAAGACAATTATCCGGCTTCGAAAGTGAAGTTGATATTTACGATGTTGGAACTGTCCTTCAGGTTGGAGATGGGATTGCAAGAATTTATGGCTTATCCCAGGTCATGTCAAGCGAACTAGTTGAATTTCCTAATAATGTTTTCGGCATGGTCTTGAATCTTGAAGAAGACAGCGTCGGCTGTGTTCTTTTTGGGGAATCAACCTTGGTAAAAGAAGGAGATACTGTTAAAAGAACCAAACGTGTTACCTCTCTTCCTGTAGGAGAAGAAATGCTTGGGCGAGTAGTTGATCCGCTGGGACTCCCCATCGACGGGAAGGGATCCATCAATACAAAAACATATATGCCGATTGAAAGAAAAGCGCTCGGGGTAATTCAAAGGCAGCCGGTTAAAGAACCTCTCCAAACAGGTATTACTGCTATTGATGCAATGATCCCAATCGGCCGGGGACAGAGAGAATTAATTATCGGGGACCGGCAGACCGGCAAGACTGCTGTTGCTATCGATACCATTATTAATCAAAAATATACCCATACAGAAGAAGCTAAAAAACTGGGGATTAAACCTGTTTACTGCATCTATGTAGCTATAGGGCAGAAAAGTTCGACAATTGCTCAGGTGGTTGCAAAATTACAGGAATTCGGCGCTATGGATTTTACCACAGTGATTTCCGCAGCGGCTTCAGTTCCGGCGCCTCTTCAATTTGTTGCTCCTTATGCAGGTGCAACGTTGGGGGAATATTTTCGCGATAACGGCAAGCATGCCCTGGTTATTTACGATGATCTTTCAAAACAAGCTGCAGCATACAGAGAACTCTCGCTTCTTTTAAGAAGACCGCCGGGAAGGGAAGCTTATCCCGGAGATGTTTTTTATCTTCATTCAAGACTGCTGGAAAGAGCTTCAAAATTAAGCGAGGAATTGGGCGGAGGAAGCCTTACTGCCCTCCCGATCATTGAAACACAGCAGAGCGACGTATCTGCGTATATTCCTACAAACGTTATTTCGATCACGGATGGTCAGACTTACCTCGAATCAAACTTGTTTAATGCAGGTGTACGGCCCGCAATTAACGTCGGTATTTCAGTTTCCCGTGTGGGCGGAAATGCTCAGATAAAAGCAATGAAAAAAGTGGCCGGAACATTAAGAACTGATCTTGCCCAATACAGAGAGCTGGAAGCTTTTTCGAAATTCGGTTCCGATCTTGATAAAGTAACTCTCCGGATACTTGCTAAAGGTGCAAGGCTTGTTGAGCTGTTGAAGCAAGGCCAATATTCGCCAATGCCCGTTGAACGCCAGGTGATCAGTATTTTTCTTGGTACAAACGGGTATCTTGATTCATTAAGCATAAGCGATATTAAAAAATTCGAAAAAGAAATTCAGGAATTTATCGAGTTAAAGCATAATCATATTTTTGAAACAATTAAAAAAGAAAAAGATTTAAGTGAATCTTTAATTAAAGATATCAGAAAAGCTGCCGATGAATTTTTAAGCACATTTAAGAAGAGTAAATAATTAGTGATCATAAATAAAAATAATTTTTTTACTGCTTAAGGGAAGTTTAATAATTGGCAACTCTGCGCGATATAAGAGCAAGGATAAAAGGTGTGCAGAATACTCAGCAGATTACAAAAGCAATGAAAATGGTTGCAGCTGCTAAACTGAGAAGAGCACAGGAAAGAGTTATTAATGCTCGCCCCTATGCACGTAAAATATCTGAAATGATGCTGCACCTCGTTAACGAAGAGGACCTGAAAACAAATCCTTACTTGATGCAGCGGGAAATTAAAAATATAGCTGTTGTCATTGTTACGGCAGACAGAGGATTATGCGGCGCGTTTAATGCCAATATTATTAAGGAAGCACTTAAACAGTTTGACCAATATTCTAAAGCACATCCGGAAACACATATTTTTTGCGTCGGCAGGAAAGCTGCCGAATTTTTTCAGCGAAATTATAAAATCTCAGGAAAAAGAACCGGCATATTTTCAGAATTAAAATTTGAAGATGCACTTTCAATTACAGAAGAGATCAGCAAAGGATTCCTCGATGGAACTTTTGATAAGGTAATTCTCATTTATAATGAATTCAAATCCATAATTCAGCAGAAAATTCAGGTCGAACAATTTCTTCCTTTTCCTATTACCGTGGATTCGGAGAATGGAAAAAATATAGATTATATTTATGAGCCTGACAGAAAATATATTTTTAATTATCTTTTGCCTAAACATCTGCGTGCACAAATATGGCGGGTTCTGCTTGAATCAAATGCCGCCGAACTAGCTGCACGGATGACTGCAATGGATAATGCTACAACAAATGCGAAAGAATTGATACGAACTCTGCAGCTTAAATACAATAAGGAAAGACAAGCGGCAATTACAAAGGAAATTTTGGAAATTGTTTCCGGAGCAAATGCTTTAAAGATGGAATAATAAAAAAAATGCTGGAAGACTTAACTCTAAAAATAAATTCTGTTTTAAAAAAAGTAAGCGGACAGGGAAAGCTGACTGAAAAGAATATTTCCGATTCTCTGCGGGAAATCCGGCGTATTCTTCTTGATGCAGATGTTAACTACAAAGTTGCAAAAGATTTTATTGATAAAGTCTCTGCCAAGGCACTAGGTACGGAAGTCATTGCATCTGTTACCCCGGGGCAGTTAATTACAAAAATAATTTTCGATGAGCTGACGGAACTGCTCGGAAGTAATCATAATGAAATAAAATTATCAGGCTCCAGTATCAGTATAATTATGGTGGTAGGTCTGCAGGGTTCCGGGAAAACTACATTTGCCGCAAAGCTTGCCAAAAAATTAAACGGCCAGGGAAGAAAAGTTCTTTTAACTGCTGCCGATATTTACCGGCCTGCAGCAATTGATCAGCTTAAAACCCTTGGAGCTCAAATTAATGTGCCCGTTTTTTCTTTAGAGGAAAATGATCCGAGGTTGATTGCGTCGGAATCGGTTTCATTTGCCGGGAAAAAAGGTTTAAATACGGTTATAATCGATACCGCCGGGCGGCTTCACGTTGATGATGCCATGATGACCGAAATAGCCGATATTAAAGAGACAGTTAAACCCTCCGAAACTTTATTCATTGTCGATGCAATGACCGGTCAGGATGCTGTTAATTCGGCTAAAGCATTTAATGAAAAAGTAGATTATGACGGAATTGTTCTTACAAAATTAGATGGAGATACCCGCGGCGGAGCTGCATTGTCAATACGCTCTATAGTTGGAAAACCGATTAAATTCATCAGTAACGGGGAGAAATTAGATAATTTAGAAAGCTTTTACCCTGACAGGCTTGCCTCAAGAATATTGGGAAAAGGCGATATAATTTCCTTGGTTGAGAAGGCACAGCTTAACTTTGATGAATCTGAAGCTGAAAAACTAGAGGAGAAACTTCTTAAAAATAAATTTGATTTTGAAGATTTTCTTAAGCAAATTAAAGCAATCAAGAAAATGGGTTCTCTTTCATCCCTGGTGGGTATGATTCCCGGCATAGGTTCGCAGGTTAAAAATGCTCAAATTGATGATAAAGCATTGATTAAAATTGAAGCAATTATCAACTCAATGACGCGGGTGGAAAGAAGAACTCCGAAAGTATTAAATGGCAGCCGCCGGAAAAGAATTGCTGTTGGAAGCGGGACTTCTATTCAGGATGTTAACAGGCTCATTAAGCAGTTTAATGAAATGCTGAAGATGATGAGTATGATTAATCAAAAGGGCTTCAGCAGGCATATGATGAATAATATGCGCCCGGGCAGGCGATTTTAAAATAAATAATAATAAGTATTGGAGGTTAAATAAAATTGGCCGTTAAGCTAAGACTAAGAAGAATGGGAAAGAAAAAGCAGCCTATCTATAAAGTTGTTGCTGCAGATTCCAGATCTCCGCGCGATGGAAAATTTCTGGAAGCCATTGGTTTATATAATCCGTTGACTAATCCTCATACAGTGGAAATAAAAGAAGACAGAGCAATGTATTGGCTTAATGTAGGTGCCCAGCCTACATTTACGGTAAAAAGTTTACTGCAGCAGAAGGGATTATTATTAAAAAGAGAATTACTGCGTAAGGGATTACCTGAAGAAAAAATTGCGGTTGAGTTGGAAAATTGGGGCAAGTTGCGAGAGGCTAAGGTGAAGAGCAGAGCTTTAAAAAAGGAATCGGTAAAAAAGCAATCCCAGGAAACGGGCAAGGAAGAAATTGAAAAAAGTACAACAGAAGTAAAGGGCGCTGCTTCTGAAGATACATCTTCCGGTGAAAAATAGTTAATCGTTTTCATCACCAAAATATTTTCCGCGGAAGTTGTTCTGTACATTATTGCTTAAGCTCCCGTGCTCTAATTATAGGAGGCTTCTTTCTATGAAAGAGTTCATTGAATTCATTGCCAAGCATCTTGTAGATCATCCTGAGGGAGTTGTAATTGAAGAAAAAACTCCGGAAGACAAGAAGGTTGTTCTTTCTTTGAAAGTACAGGCGGATGATGTCGGTAAGGTTATCGGGAAACAAGGGAAGACGGCTCAAGCCATGAGAACCCTTCTTACTGCTATTGCAGCCAAAGAAGGTAAAAGGGCAATTTTGGAAATACTAGATTAATTCCAACAATGTTTCTTTTTTGTGGATGATTTCTTCCTTATTGCTAAAGTAGTTTCTGTTTCCGGAAAAGAAGGATTTCTGAAAATTCTTTCTTATTCCGATTTCCCTGAGCGTTTTGTTAAGCTCAAGAAAGTATTTATCGATTTCTTCGGAGAGAAAAAAATATTTCTTGTCGAAAAAGTTAAAAGCCAATCCCGCAAAAGCGGGATTCTTTTAAAGTTTAAAGGCTTCGATACTGAAAAAGATGCACAGGCTCTGATAGGAAAAGATATTTTTGTTGATAAAACTAACCTTGTTAAATTACCTGAAGGTTATTTTTTTATTCACGATCTTTTAGGAAGTGAAGTATTCAGGAATGATGAGAAGTTTGGAGTAATAAAAGATGTTCTTATTTGTCCTGCAAATGATGTTTATATTATTGAACAAACGGGAGGCAGCGAAATTTTAATCCCGGCTGTAAAAGATTATATTGAAAGTTTTGATCCTGGGAAAAAGATTTTAATACTGAAGCCGGGAAGCGGAATTTACGATGATGAGGATTGATATAATCACGGCTGTCCCGGATCTTTTTTCTAGTCCTCTGAAAAGCAGTATTCTGAAAAGAGCCGGAGATAAAGGCAAAGTCGCTTATCATATCCACAACCTTAGAGATTATGCCTTTAATAAGCATAAGCAGATAGACGATAAACCTTTCGGCGGAGGACCCGGAATGGTTCTCAAACCTGAGCCGTTCTTTGAATGTATTGAAGCTTTGCTGAGCAAACGAGAATATGATCATATAATCTTTACTACTCCTAAAGGAAAGATTTTTGATCAAAAAATTGCAAATAAGTTCTCTCTCGCAAAAAATATTATAATCGCTGCAGGCCATTATAAAGGTATTGATGAGAGAGTTAAAAAAAAGTTTGCGACCGACGAGATTTCACTCGGGAAGTTTGTGGTGACCGGAGGGGAGATCCCGGCCTTATTAATAATTGATGCGGTTGTAAGATTAATTCCAGGTGTGCTTAATGACAGCGAGTCGGCTTTGAATGATTCTTTCCAGGACGGAGACGTTGTCGAACCTCCGTACTACACAAGGCCGGCGGAATACAAAGGAGAGAAAGTGCCGGACGTTTTATTGTCGGGAAATGAAAAAGAAATTAAAACCTGGAAAGAAAAACAGTCAAAAATTTTAACCGGAAAGTGGAAGAAAGTTAATTCTCCTCAGTAGAAAATCTTAAAATAGATTTTATCAGATTATTAAAAGTTTCATAATTATAAGTGGAGTCAGAAATGGTTGATATAAATAATGTGCTTCCCGATCAGAAAAGATCGGATTTGCCGCAGTTTAGCCCGGGTGATCATATCAGGGTGCATGTAAGGGTAATTGAAGGAGATAAAGAAAGAATCCAGCCTTTTGAAGGAGATGTAATCAGCATTAGAGGTGCGGGTTTAAGCAAAACATTTACAGTCAGGAAGATTTCAAGCGGAGTGGGTGTAGAAAGAATATTCCCGCTTAATTCCCCGAAGATTGCTAAAGTCGAACTTGTAAAACAGGGGAATGTAAGAAGGGCCAAGCTGTACTATCTTAGGAATCTCTCCGGTAAAGCCGCTAGAATAAAATCTAAAAGCTGATCATTAAAAATAATTAATTTCTTAAGGACGTGCCGGCCACGTCCTTACTTTTTTAAAGTAATTATAAGAGTATGAAGGTCTTTTTTCCCCAGAATTTATTCACCCGTTTAATTTATGATTCTCTTCCTGAAGATCTTAAAAACGATGTTCTCTTTAGACCTTCTTCAATGATTGCAAAAGAAATTATTGACAGGAATGATTCGGCTGCATTAATCCCGGTCATGGATTTAATTAAAAATAAAGATCTGTTTATTTCCCGTTCATTCGGAATTTCATTTGAAGGTTCCCTGAATCCATCGTATATATACTTCAGCAGGTCAGATTCCGGAGATTTAACGGATAAGGAATTTAAAGAAATAAATCTTCTCGGGGATGTTTCTTCGACTGAAATTATTCTCTCGAAAATTCTGTTCGAGGAATTGTACGATTCTTCCGTTTCGATTAATCTGCTGGCTGAAGAAAAAAATATTGAAGGTAAAAACCTGATTATTACCGGGGATAAAAATTTTACGGGTGATAGAATTTTTTCGGGTATCAGCTTCTCTGAAGAAATTATTGAAATACTTTCTTCCCCTTTTGTCTGCTTCATTCTTGCTTCAAATGAAGTAACTATCATCCAAAAAATTAATGAAAGGCTAAAAGGAATCAGCAGCCACATTTATAACAAAGCTGAAAAGGGCGATTTTCCAGGCACTTACAGCGAAAAGGTTAAGGGATATATACGGCAGAATATTTCTTCTTTAATTATGGATTTGGATTCCAATGACTGCGACGGAATAGATCAAATGCTCCAGCTTCCGTATCTGCACGGAATGATTGAAAATATAATTGACCTGAAATTTACTTGAATCTTTCTTCATTTTATATTTTTTTACGTTAAACTTCCGGTGTTTTGCTCACATCTTCTTCTTACTTAAAAGCTACTTAAGGAAACATTTGTTATATTTTAACATAAATACATAGTTTAATTTTTAACCTTTTTAAAAGAATAACTTTTGCTTTAAGCATTTCCAAATGATAACTTATTATTTTCATGTTTCAAAAAATTCAAGAAATAAGTACGGATTTGAAAAATCTCTTTTTTCTATTTCCGGCGACTTGATCATTTCCAGCTTTCATCAGTCAAGACTTCTATCTGAAAAGATCAACGGTATAAGGAAGAAGGATGGTGAATTCGATAAGTTTATAACGCCAGGACTGCTTAATGCACTCGGACTGCTGCACGAAATTTATCATTTTATCTTTTCCCTTTACCAGAATACAGTCAACCCCGGAGTATTATCAAAAGGACTGAATTATTTAAATCTTCATTTAGGGGATGACGACTGTAGTCGTGTACTGCTCGAATTTATTCATGAATTTCCCCCTTTGGAAGTTTATAAGGGGAATATTACTCCCGAAGATTATTTAAATGGATCAATTGAAGGCAAACCAAACAGTGAAATTCTTCTGGAAGAAATAATTCTTCTTCAGCTTGAAAATATTAATCCCGCTTCATTTTTACTTGAAGAATTATATTCAGACCAACCCATTTCGAAGAAGACAAAGTACCTTGAGCTGATAGACGATGCTGAAGAATTCTTTATTACTGAAAAACCATTTGGGCCTGAAAATCTTCCATTATTTCAGTTTCTGAGAAAGCCGATTGTTTCCAGCCCTAACAGTATCGATGGTCAGCTTGATTTTATTCTTCAGAATTGGGCTAATTACCTTCCGGACAGCATTAAGCAGAAATTATTAAGGGCAAAGGATTTGATTCTTGAAGATCTGAAACTTTTTCTGCAGCAGGGAGGAGGAAAAGGAACTCCTCCGGTCCCTCAATACAAGGCACAGAAGGATTATTTCGAATTCTTAAAAAGAAAATTAGGTGCAGGCGAAGGACTCAATGAGGATGAAAGCAGGTTTTATTATTCGGAAATTGAACGCTTTACTGAAGATATAGACTGGATGCCACGGGTTGTAATGATTGCCAAAAACATTTTTGTATGGCTCGACCAGATTTCAAAAAAATATCAGAATAGCATAACGCGTCTGGATCAAATTCCTGATGAAGAGCTTGATTGCCTTGCATCCTGGAATTTTACAGGGCTCTGGCTGATCGGAATCTGGGAAAGGAGCAGTGCATCAAAAAAAATAAAACAGCTTACAGGAAATCCTGAAGCTGCCTCTTCTGCTTATTCCTTATATGATTATGTAATTGCGGATGAACTTGGAGGAGAGCAGGCTTTCCAAAATTTAAAAGACAGAGCATGGCAGAGGGGAATCAGGCTTTCCAGCGACATGGTGCCTAACCATACCGGCATTTATTCAAAATTGGTTATCGAAAAGCCTGATTATTTTATTCAGCTTGATTATCCTCCGTATCCCGGTTATTCTTTTCATGGTCCGAATCTGTCTGAAGATCCGAGAGTTGAAGTAAGAATAGAAGATAAATATTACAACAAAACAGACGCGGCGGTTGTTTTCCAGCGCAGAGATTCTTATACCGGGTCAGTTAAATATATTTATCACGGTAATGACGGCACCCATATGCCGTGGAACGATACTGCACAATTGAATCTGCTTAATCCTGAAGTTCGGGAATCCTTGATCCAAACTATAATGCATGTAGCAAGAAAAACTCCGGTAATCAGGTTTGATGCTGCAATGACTCTGGCAAAAAAACACTACCAGCGTCTCTGGTTCCCAAAACCTGGAACAGGCGGAGCAATCCCTTCGCGCTCCGACTTTTCCATGGAGAATTCCGAATTTGATGCCGCGATGCCGAATGAATTCTGGCGGGAAGTTGTGGATAGGATAAACGCCGAAATGCCCAATACTCTTCTCCTTGCCGAAGCATTCTGGCTAATGGAAGGGTACTTTGTCAGAACTCTCGGAATGCACCGCGTTTATAACAGTGCCTTTATGCATATGCTTATGAAGGAGGAAAATGAAAAATACCGTGATTTGATTTCAAATACCCTTGAGTTTAATCCTGAAATATTAAAAAGATATGTAAACTTCATGAGCAATCCCGATGAAGAAACCGCGGTGAATCAGTTCGGAAAGGGAGATAAATATTTCGGGATTTGTGTTTTGATGATCACTCTGCCCGGGCTTCCAATGTTTGCACATGGCCAGATTGAAGGTTTTTCTGAAAAATACGGTATGGAATATAAAAGGTCTTATTACAACGAATTTCCCGATGAACACTTGATCAGACGTCACGAAGAAGAAATATTTCCGCTGCTGAGAAAACGGTATCTGTTCAGTCAGGTAGCAAATTTTGAGCTCTATGATTTTATTGATGATTCCGGCAATATAAATGAAAATGTTTATGCATTTTCCAATAGAATGAATGATGAGAGCACATTAATCATTTATAATAATTCTTATTTCGAATGCAAGGGAACTATTAATTATTCGGCTGCAAAAGCAGTCCATGGAAATCATAATCATTCTTCAACAAGAAAACTTGCAGAAGCTTTGGGAATTAAAAATGAAAAGCATTTTTACTATGTATACAGGGATCATAAAAATAAACTCGAATTTATTTTTTCCGGAAGAGAATTGCACGAATATGGAATGTTTATCTCTTTATACGGTTATCAATATAAAGCTTGTCTAAATTTCCGCGAGATTTATGATTCTTCCGGAGACTATGAACGCCTGAACAATTTCGGTTCCGGCAGAGGAGTGGGATCGGTTGAGTTTGAAATGAAAATGATGAACCTGCGGCCTGTGCATGCTGCACTTGCTTCCATTTTAAGCAGTAATATTAAAGATGAATTTGAGAACTATTGTTTCAAGCAGGATTCTGTAAAAAAACAGAATCGGGAATCTGCTGTACCGGAACCCCTTGTAAATGAAATGAAAAATATAATAAGGCAGGTGGAATATGCAGAGCATACAACTTTAAACAAAGAAAAAATGATAAGGAGCTTTAAAGAGAATCTATCCTCAATTAAAATAATGTCCGGAATATTTGTAAAGCAGAAGAAGAAAAATAATCGGAATAGCTTAAAAGATTTAAATGAATCCTATATCTCTTTGGTTTTTCTTAATGGAATTTCCACTGATGATCCGGCCGGATTACCGAAACACATTAAAGAGAACCGGGAACTTCTCTTGCCGCTGATTCTTCTGAAAATATTAATAAATGACAGCTCCGATACAAATCAGAAAAAAGATTATTTATTTGATAAGCTGATGCTTGATAAGGTTTTATTCTCGGCATTTGAACAGTGGGGCCATAACTTTGAAAAAATAATTGAAGAGATAAACCTGATTAAAATATTAAGCCGGGATCTTGAATTGTATAACCCTGCGGTTCTTGAGTCCCCGTCAAAGACAAAAAAAACTTATAACAGGGAAAGAATGTTAATTGAAAAAATATTCGGCGGTAACGATTATCTTACATATTTAAATTACAATGATTTCAACGGGATTAAATATTATTCTAAAGAGAGATTCGAAAAATTAATTACTTGGATTTTCACGCTGGAAAATTTAATGAAGATTCGAAACCCCTTTTTTGGCGGAACCGGGAAGGGGAAGAAGGTGAGGGAAAAAACAATTAATACTGTTGAATATTTAAAAGAATTTAATAAATCCAAGATATTTTATTCAAATATTTGGGATGCGTCCGGGAAAACCGGATATAAAGCGGAAGAATTAAAAGAGTTTTTTGCCCCTGACAGGGAATCCATCAAAAGAAGTGAAAAAATTAATAAAGCCGGAAAGAAAAAAACTGAGAGAGCCGGTAATAATGAAAAAAATGCTGAAGGCGTTAAGAGAAAAATTGATCTTAAGCGAAAATCAAAGTAAGGTAATTAGAAAGATCGGAACATTCCAGAAAATTTTTATTTTTATCTTATTTTATATTTATCCGCTCAGTGCACAATACCAGCTGGGAAATGCATTCCCTGCTTTAAGCTTCAGCAGCCCGGTAGATTTTCAGTCCCCAAATGATAGTACGGATAGAATATTTATTGTAGAACAACCGGGAATTATTAAGTTAGTTGATTATTCAATAGGGGATTCCAGCGTAAAAATTTTTTTGGATTTAAGAGACAGGGTAGCTTATGGGGGTGAAATGGGTCTGTTGGGACTTTCATTCCATCCTGATTTTAAGAACAACCAATACTTTTATGTCGATTATACTAAAGATAATCCCAGGGAAACTATAATCTCCCGGTTCAAGGTATCCGATTCCAATCCCGACTCTGCTGATGAAAACAGCGAGTTAGTATTGATGAGGGTTTTTCAGCCGTATGTAAATCATAACGGCGGACAGATTGCCTTTGGTCCCGACAGCATGCTTTATATTGCATTAGGAGACGGCGGTTCCCGCGGCGATCCGCAAAATAGAGCACAGAACCTGGATAGTCTTCTTGGGAAAATTTTAAGGATTGAT
>CAYSGP010000422.1:0-3276 GCA_964430095.1 uncultured Ignavibacteriaceae bacterium | reverse complement strand
ATTTAAATTGACCGGTTAATTTAATCCAATTTTCTTTTGAATTATCATTGGGTTTAAGAAAATTAAGATTTAAGTATACCAGTGTGAAAATGAATGAAACAACCGAATATTTGAACATTTTACTTATTATTTGAGAAGTGTTTTATTAGAATTTCTGCTTTCTGTTTGCCCACCAGTTTTGAAAGATCTTCATAGGTGCTGTTCTTTACCGCCGAGACGCTGCCCAAATTTAATAACAATTTATATGCCGTATTGTGACCAATCCCTTCAATTTCAGTTAATTCCGTTTTTATTGTCCTTTTTGTTCTTCTGTTCCGATGAAAAGTAATTGCGAATCTATGCGCTTCATCTCTTACCTGCTGCAGGAGTTTTAATCCTGAAGATGTTTTTGAAATACTTTCAGGTTCGGATTGATTAGGAAAGAAAACTTCTTCCAGCCTCTTTGCCAAGCCTATAATATTATAATTTTTTATATTCAATTCATTCAAAACTTCAACAGCGCTGGAAAGCTGTCCTTTACCGCCGTCAACCATAATCAGATCGGGAAGCGGAATACCCTCTTCAATTACCCTGGTGTATCTTCTTCTGATCACTTCCCGCATACTGGAGAAGTCATCGGGACCATCAACATCATTTATAATAAACTTCCGGTATAAACTTTTTTTCGGTTTTCCGTCTTCAAAAACGACCATACTTGCAACCGTATCCGATCCCTGGATATTTGAGATATCGAAACATTCAATTTTTCTAGGCAAGACTTGTAGTCTTAGATCACGCTGAAGAGCAGCAACGGAATAAGGAGTTTGTCCTTCGTGTTTCATTCTTTGAAGCTGAATCTCTTTTAACTGCAGCACGGCGTTTTCTTTGCACATTTTCAGGAGTGACTTGAGCCCGCCTCTCTGCGGGACAATAAACTTTGATTTTCCGGTTCTGCTGTTGTAGTTCACAGCTTTGATGTTAAGCCATTCGCAGAGAGTTTCTGCATCAGGCGGTTCTACTTCAATAATTATCTCTTTTGGCACTTCGACAAAGTCGTCGTAATAAAATTTAATGGCGGCAGAGTAAATTCCGGGGAGATCTTCTCCTACTTCAATAGATAACCGGATTTGTTTTTTTCCTACAAGTTTTCCGTTCCTAATATTAAAGACCGAACAGGCAGCATCTTTCCCTTCAAATGCAATCCCGAAAATATCCCTGTCCATAAAATCTTCGCTTACAATCTTCTGTTTTTCAGAGATCACTCTAAGCTGTTCTATTCTGTCCCTTATCTCCGCCGCTTTTTCAAATTCAAGATTTTCAACCTGAGCATTCATTTTAAAGGTTAAATCTTTTATCAGGTCATCTGTTTTTCCTTTTAGAACTTTTGCAACCTCATTTACCATTTCATTGTAGGATTCCCGGCTGATCAATCCCTCGCAAGGTCCGTCGCATTTTTTAATATGATAATCAAGGCACACTTTAAATTTCTTTTTTTCAATTGCCTCGGCAGTTATATCAAGCCTGCAGCTCCGGATTTTAAATATCTGATTAATCATCCTAAGGGAGGATTTCATATTCTTAACATCAGTATAAGGACCGAAATATTTTGAACCGTCTTTAATTATTCTCCTGGTGGGATAAATTCTAGGGAACATTTCATTTGTGATTTTTATAAAGGGAAAAGATTTATCATCTTTTAGATTAACATTATATCTAGGCTTTAATTCTTTTATAAGATTATTTTCAAGAACAAGCGCTTCAATCTCATTGTCGGTTACGATCAGTTCAAAATCATTTATCCTGGTTACCAGTACAGCAGTTTTTGCATCACTATAATCGCTATGAAAATAAGTTTTAATCCGGTTTTTAAGATTTTTCGCTTTCCCAACGTAAATTACTTTCCCTTTTTCATTTTTAAACTGGTAGACGCCGGGATTGGAAGGTAAATTCTTTAATTTCGTTTCTAAGCTTTGATCCATTTTCGGGTAAAAGTATTTCTATTTATTCTCCGGAATTGTGGTGAAAATTTGAATAAATTGAAACATAAAAAAGATATCATATCAGCAGATATTGAAAATTCTTATAATCTGAAGCTAAACCGGCAGCACCGAATTTTTTGCAATAACGACAATCCCGCTTTCTGTAACGGTAAATTTCTTCCTGTCGTTTTCAAGATTGAAGCCGATTTCGTAGCCTTCAGGAATACTTACATTTTTATCGATTATTGCTCTTCTGATTCTTGCATGCCTTCCTATATTACAGTTATTCATAATTATCGAATCCGAAACATAGCTGAAGCTGTTCACTTTAACGCCAGGCCCCAGTATTGACCTTTCAACTAATCCTCCCGACACGATGCAGCCGTCGCAGATTAGTGAATTAAGAGTGCGCCCGACGCGTTCGCCGCCGTGAGTAACTGTTTTTGCAGGAGGATACTGGTATTGATAAGTCCTCATCGGCCAGCTGAAATCGTAAAAGTTAAATTCAGGAGTTATTGAAATCAGATCCATGCTGGATTCGTAATAGCTGTCAATCGTTCCGATATCTTTCCAGTATGGTTTAACCTTTTTGTTTTCATCTTCAAACCTGTATGCCTGTATATGCAGACCGGATTTAATCATATAAGGAATAATATCTCTTCCGAAATCATGGCTTTTGATATTCTTAGAATCCATCTCCAGCAGAATATTTCTTAAAGTTTCCGCATTAAATACATAAACTCCCATATTGATAAAACATCTTCCCGGTTCATCAGGAATTTCCGGAGGGTTATCAGGTTTTTCTATAAAAGACTGTACTTTATCGTGATCATCTACTCCGACAATCCCGAACCTGCTTGCTTCCTCTTTTGAAACATCAATGCATGCCATTGAAAGTTCAGCACTAATATCCTGATGATAGGCGAGCATCTTAAGATAATCCATTTTGTAGATATGATCCCCGCTAAGAATTAAGACACGTTTAGCTTTTCTGTCGCTGGAGAAAAGGTTTAAATTCTGATAAATGGCATTTGCCGTTCCCATGTACCAATCATTATTCAGCTTCCGCTGGGGTGGTACAGAATAGATGAATTCACCTAATTCCGGGTTAAAAATGCTCCATGCTTCAAAAATATGCTGGTTCAGTGAATCGGATTTATATTGGGTCAATACATAAATCCGGCGCAGACCGGAGTTGAGGCAGTTTGAAAGGGGAAAGTCTATTATTCTGTATTTCCCTCCGAACGGCACAGAAGGCTTGCTTCTGGGCAGTGTAAGCGGCTGCAGGCGGTCGCCCTGACCGCCGGCAAGAAGCATG
>CAYSGP010000421.1:0-6541 GCA_964430095.1 uncultured Ignavibacteriaceae bacterium | reverse complement strand
AAGGCTACACTCCAATTTATAAAATTGATATCTCTTCAAATAAGATAAGCTCTGTAACCGAAAAAATGTCTGTCTTCAGTTTTGATCTTGGGAATGACAATTCCATCTTCTGCCTTGCCAAATCCGTTGACAAACCTGGAGAAATTTATAAGATAAAACCTGGCGAAAAGTACCTGGATCAATTAACATCTTTCAACAAAAAAATTCTAGAAGAAGTAGATGTACGTCCGGCTGAACAGATGTGGATTGAAGGAGCAGAAGGAATTAAAGTGCATGTTTTCTTAGTTAAGCCGCACAACTTTGACCCTTTAAAAAAATATCCGGTAATATTAAATGTTCATGGGGGACCGCAGGGTCAATGGATGGATTCTTTCCGCGGGGATTGGCAGGTATATCCCGGTGCGGGTTATATTGTTGCTTTTCCGAATCCGCACGGATCAACAGGATATGGAAGCAGATACACAGAATCAATTTCGGGCGATTGGGGAGGCAAACCTTATGAAGATTTAATGAAGGTGGTCGATGAGCTTGAAAAACTTCCTTATGTGGATAAAGAGCGGATCGGCGCAATGGGCTGGTCGTATGGCGGCTATATGATGAATTGGTTCCAGGCAAAAACAAAACGCTTTAAATGCCTGGCATCAATGATGGGAATTTTTGATCTTGAATCGATGTGGGGATCGACGGAAGAGCTTTGGTTTGTTAATTGGGATTTAAAAGGACAGCCCTGGAACTCCGGAATCTTTCAGAAATGGTCTCCGTCGAATTATATAAAAGATTTTGCGACACCTGCATTGATAATCACCGGTGAAAAAGATTACCGTGTACCTTATGCACAAAGCATTCAATATTTTACTACACTTCAAACTTTGGGCATTGATTCAAGATTAATAGTATTTAAGAACGACGGTCATTGGCCCAGTACGATTAAATCAATGCCTCTTTATTATGATGCCCATTTGGATTGGTTTCATAAATATTTAGGTGGTGAACCTGCGCCTTACGATCTTAATGAAATGCTGAAGAATTCATATTTAAAGGAGAAAAATTTTTAGATAAATTAAACTCGAGATTTTTAAAAAATTATTAGAATCTGACTAAATAATAGGCAATATATTGTTTTTATTCATATAAGCTTTTATAGATTGATTTTATATTATTAGTTTGATAATTTAAACGATTATAAAACAACGAGTTATATGGGAAAAACTAAGTTATGGAAGGAAAAAAAATGACAAAAGCAGATATCGTGGATAAAGTTGCTTCCGGTACAGGTTTAACGAAATTGGAAACAGAAGCAATAATCGAAGGTTTTTTCAAAACAGTTATCGATTCTCTCCGGGAAGGGAAGGGAATAGAGATCAGGGGTTTTGGAAGCTACAGGGTAAAAAAGAAAAATCCTCGGCAGGCAAGGAATCCTAAAACCGGAGAACAAGTTCAGGTTCCTGCTCATTATGTTCCTACATTTAAGTTTTCAAAAGACTTCAAAATATTGGTTGATCAGGGAATGAAGGAGGAAAATAAATAAAGAAGAATGATTAAGTTTTGTCCCAACTGTGGCGAAGGGCTGGAAAAAGTTGCTAATTTTTGTCCAAACTGCGGACATAAAATTAAAGAGAATCCAAACATTTCTGAAAAAGACTCTTCCACTTATAAAAATATAATTTGTGAGGTTTGCGGGGAAGAGAATTCTGCTGAATCTGCTGTCTGCAGGTCCTGCGGAGCTAGATTAAAAAATGCTGCCTCAAATGAAAACCGGGTTAATATAAAGCAGGAGAAAAAACAACACTTCAAAGAGAACCAACCGAAAAAGCAAACTCAGGCACTTCCCGAAAAAAAACCGCTAAAGCTTGAAAATGCTAAGATTGCAATTATTCTTGCTGCTTCCGCTGCGGTGGTTTTCTTTGTTCTTCTTCTATCAGGCGTTTTTGACACGAAACCTAATGTAAATACCCAAAATCGGCAGGACGGACAGGGTCAGTCATCTCAAGTTAACTTGCAGAGTGTTCAAAGAATTAATGAATTGGAAGAGCAGTTAAAATCAAATCCAAAGAATGCGGATCTTCTGCTGGAATTAGCTCATTTAAGGAATGATTCCGGCTTTAATGAAAAAGCCATTGAGAATTATCAGCAGTATTTAAAGATTCATCCCGATGACGCCGATGCAAGAGTGGATATGGGAGTATGCTATTACAAGGAAAGGAAATATAATGAAGCCATTGAGACTATGGAAACGGCTCTGAAATACCGGCCGAACCATCAGATCGCGCATTTAAATTTAGGAATAGTTAATTTAGCAGCCGGTAATTTGGAAAAATCCAAGGAATGGCTTCAAAAAGCATATGACCTGAATCCCACTTCCGAAATCGGTCAGAAAGCAAAAGAATTAATAGAATCACATTCACAATAGAAGGAAGGAGGTAATTAATGCCCTGCGGCAGAAAACGTAAAAGACATAAAATGTCGACACATAAAAGGAAAAAAAGATTAAGAAAGAATAGACATAAGAAGAAGATAAGATAGTTTGGGTAAAATTAAGTTCTCAGCCGGAGGCTGATCCGCCTTCGGGAAAGTTCAAGAATAAGTTCAAGTTCAAGAATAAATTCAAGTTCAAGAATAAGTTCAAGTTCAAGATAATGGTAAATGTTATTCGGCGTTTACCATTTATTTTTGCTCTTTTTACAATTTTGATTTTTATTCCATTATTCCAATTTCCAACATTCCAAATGCTGCTAAAAGCATAAGTTTATTTTGCTGGCGTAGCTCAGCTGGTAGAGCAATTGATTCGTAATCAATAGGTCGGGGGTCCAAGTCCCCCCGCCAGCTCTTATAAACATAACAATGCTGTGATGCTGAAAGAGCATATAGAAAAAAATCTTAAGACGCAATAATAAAAACGGCATTTAGTTTTAAAGAATTTGCAGAACCTCTTTAATATTTTTTAAAATCATAAAAGCATTTTTAAAATTTCCATTCCGCGTTAAGCTAGTGGGGATTACAATGCATTTCAATTCAGCTGCAGATGCTGCAAGCAGTCCTCTTTCCGAATCTTCAATTACAATGCATTCCTCTTTTTTTAATCCGCTTTTCTCAACTGCCATTAAGTAGGGAGCCGGATCAGGTTTTGTTATTTTACATTCGTCGCTTGTAATTATGAAATCAAAATATTTAAGGAGCTCAGTATTTTTATGTATTACCTCCAGGTGATTCCTGCGGCAGCTTGTAACCAATCCCATTTTGTATTTTGCTCCAAGCCTGCTCAGCACACCAGGGACATCTTTGATAATAAGATTTCCGTTAAGAAGCATTTCGGTATAGAGCTTATTCCGTTTTTGTCTGAGGGCTTCTATTTCATTTTTGGTTATTCCTTTTTCTTCTGCTAAATGCCATGCTCCTCTTCCCTGGATGAGAAAAAATTGTATAAATTTTTCTTTTGTTATTGTAATTCCGATTGTGGAAAGAATCTGCCGGTTGGCTTTGAAATACAGCTCTTCAGTATTTACCAATATTCCGTCATTATCCCAGAAAATTGCTTTAATCATGAAGAAAAATAAAAATAAATTATGACTTATATTTTTGGAATACCGGGGTTGCCGAATTTATATGAGCATTGGATGAATTTTTTTCTTCTAATAGGACATTATATCTTAAGTGAGTCCCTGAATTTTAACGCGGTTTCATCAATAGAAGTATCGTGAGGGAAATCGTGATCGGATCCGTCCAGGTAATCTGCAATCTGAATTATTTTTATCGCATCATCCTTTGCTTCCAATGTATGATGATTTTCAACTGCTTCAATTATTTTCGACGGAATATTCCACAATTTCAGCAGGACAGCTCCAAGCTTAGTATGCTCAATGAAAAATAGATTCTGTTCCGCTTCAGCAATGGACATAAGCTTTTGCTTTGAAAGCATTAGGAATGCGTTGAAATCTTCGGGAGAAGTATAAAGCCAGACTAGGTAGCCGATGTTTGAGAGCAATGCGGAAATAAAAATAAGATCTTTATCAACTCTGGATCCCCATGCTTCAGCAATTCTTTTTGCTATAATTGCTTTCTTTAAAGATTCATGCCAAAATTGATTTACCGTTTTTTCGAAACGTTTATCCACAATATTTGCAAATGCATTCAGCAGCTCAAACGAAATCACTAATGCCTTCAGCTGTCTTAATCCTATTAGAATAACTGCACCCCGTATGGAAACAATTTCTTTCTTCAATCCATAACTGACCGAATTGGCTATCTGCAAAACCTTTGTAGCCAAAAAAGGATTAAACTCTATTTCTTCGGTAATTTTATTCATGTTGATGTTTTCTGCATCAAGCATTCTATGGAGATTCCAGTTCATCTGGGTGGGAGCGGGAAGCTTGCTGAAAGCACTGAGATATTTCTGCATTTTGTTTTTATCCAGGTCCGCGTTAATGCTGCAGAATTTATTCAGGGTATTTCTTAAATCATCATCATTCCACGGTTTCAGCAGATAATAATGAGCGTATCCTTTTGCAAGCATATCAAGAACGGAAGCCTTCTCTTTAAAGCTGCTGAAAATCAGTTTTATAGAACCGGGAGCTACCTCGCCGGCTTTCTTCAGAAATTCTTCCCCGGACATTTCAGGAATTTTAATGTCCGAAATTATTACGTTTACCTGCGTGGATTCAAGGAATTTCAAGGCTTCCTTCGGTGAAGTGAAATAAACCTGTTTATATCTTTCAATCAGGAGTATCTTTTTCAAAGAAGAAAGAATTTCTTCTTCATCATCTAAGAAAAGCACCAAAGGATTGGCCGCAATCCGTTTGTTCAACTCTTCTGGCATTAATCGGAATTCCTTTTAGCTTAATATAAATTGTGAAGACTGCAGTAAATGCCGGGTCTTTAAAATGCAGGCCTTAATTCGTGTCGCCATGATAAAATATAATTGTCTTTACTCTATTTTCGAAAATCAAAAGAAAAAGTTTAACATCCGTAAAAATTTCCACTGTTAAATTTATTAAATGAGATTTGTTAATGGAGTATGTAAAAATAACAGAAATAAAAAACCCCCAGCCAGGCGGCTGAGGGTTAGCTCCTTTAACATTAAAAGTTAGGGGAGAAACTTTTAAACGGAGTCTATCTAAACATAGTAATTTATTTCTACTAAATGAAAAGTTCAGCTCTAAGTTTTAGTCTATTAAACCATTGTTTTAACTGCTTTTAACTAGAAGCAGGCTTAATCATAAAAATTCAAATAATTTTATTCACTTTTCTTTTTTGATAAAAAAATATTTTCATTTAATCTCCGGATATGCACCAATATGGGATTCTGTTTTTCCCATAATTTTCGCAATTTCCGGCGGCAGGGGAGAAGATTTTCCAATTCCCTGGAATCCATGCATCAGCTGAAAATTTCCAAGCGCCCAGCTTTTGAATAATGATCCGCGATAGTTTTGAAAAAAGATGCTGTGGGCTGAGTTTTCCTGGTGAGCTTTATGAAATTCCTGAAGTGAATTATATGACCGGGTGCATTTATCATTTTTTTCAGGGCTCCACCAGATCAAAGGATTTGTTGTATCCGAAGTGCGGACATAAACGTTATAGTCGAGTTTATTCAATTGCGATTTGGTAAGCTGACCGCAGACTGCCTGAGACTGCCAAACATACAATAAAGGTCTTTTAAAATTTTCGTCGGCGGTTAGGAGATTATTTACAAATTCATGTCCTTCGCGTTTATCCACATCCGGACCGGTGCTGGGATGCCATCCGAAATGATCTCCCGCTGCGCTTCGTTCGTTTCGTGAAATGCATGCCGTGCTGTTTATAAAAGTATTCTGGTAGAATTTTACATTGGAGCTGTTGAGCGCCCATACCCCGTGATCGCAGTTAACAAAAACATTCCCTGCACAGACGGCTCCTTTCGAGATCTCAAAGAAAAATCCGTTATCGCTCGGCCACGGCCGTTCAATTGAAAAAGGATTATTGATATTTCCGACCCCTTCAACCCAGTTGTTAATAAAACGGCCGTCCACATTGCCGACATCATACCAGATCCCGTTGGAATAGGGAAGATCAATAACTAGATTGTCATTGCATGTAACCCTGTAGCATTGATTGAAGATTTTGACTGCAGCAGGATAATAGCCGGTGATCATTTCAATATTATTCCTCGTGAAAATATTTTTCTCCAGGAGCACATCCGATGAGCCGATTAAATAAACTCCTTCCGTGCTTGTATCACTTACCTTACAGCTGCGCATTATCAGATGATCTCCGCGGAAATATCCTGCTACCCTTGAACAATATGAGATTGTACAATTTTCAAATACTGAGCCAATCACTTCTTTTCCATGATTTGCCTCATCGGAAAGGCCTTCCGGATCGGTTCCTTCAATTTCAATCGCTCTGTAAGCATACTGGGTAAAAGTTATCCCTTTTACAACCGGCCCTTTTTTATCGGACTCTTTGCCGTGAACATCTTTTGTCGTTCTCAATAAAGCAACATCAAATGCCGTTATCTCAATCAATTTATTTGCTGGGTCAGTTCCGATATAAACTGTACCGCTTTCAT
>CAYSGP010000420.1:0-3618 GCA_964430095.1 uncultured Ignavibacteriaceae bacterium | reverse complement strand
GCAAAACTTATGCACAGGAGATCCTCACACCGGAATACGGAGCAGGGCTTGATGGAGTTTTAAGAGGCAGGAGATCTGATTTATCCGGAATAATAAACGGTGTAGATTATAAAGAATGGAATCCGCAGAACGATGTTCATCTTCCTTATCATTATTCACCCGAAGATCTTACGGGAAAGTTAAAGAATAAAAAATTTCTATTGGAACATTTTTCCCTTCCCTTTAATAAAGATATTCCTTTAATAGGAATTGTTTCGAGGCTGACCGGGCAAAAAGGTTTTGATATTATTTCGGAAGCATCACCATTACTGATGCAGCTGAATGCACAATGGATAATTCTCGGCAGCGGTGAAGCTGAATATGAAGATTTTTTTCTTGATCTGGCAAAAAGTTATCCGGAAAAAGCGGCAGTTTATATCGGCTTCAATAACGAACTCTCTCATTTAATTGAAGCAGGAGCAGATATGTTTTTAATGCCTTCCCGTTATGAACCCTGCGGTTTAAATCAGATTTACAGCTTGAAATACGGGACAGTCCCGATTGTCCGTAAAACCGGAGGCCTGGCTGATACGGTAAAAGATTGGGATGAAACTTTAGCAGAAGGAGAACGTTCAGGGACGGGATTCAGTTTCGCCGGTTATAATCCAAATGAATTAATAAGTGCAGGCGAACGAGCCCTAGAAACATTTAAAGACAAAAAAACCTGGCGTAAAATTCAGCTGAACGGTATGAACAAGGAATATTCATGGGAGAGATCCGCAAAAGAATATCTTGTTTTGTATAAGAATGCTGTTTCAAAAAGAAAGCAAGCATCAAAGATTTCATAAATTTTTTAATATGCAGAGACACATCATGGTGTGTCTCTGCTGAAATAAATTTTACACTGTCGCAGGCTTTAAGTCCGCAGCAGCTTTAGGTTTATAAACCAGCGCAGCAGCAGCACCCAGAATAAGTGCCTGCGCTAATCCGTAAAGGAACCACTGAAGTGCGAGGTAATAAGGTATAGGGTAAACGGTATACTGTCCGTAAACGCTTACCAGATAAAAGAAGAGTGCTATATATAATCCGAACCTCAGGCCTTCAAATATGCCTTTATTCTCATAGCCTTTAACAAAGAAGAATACGAAAAAGAAGCACCAGACCAGATCGAGAATATACATAATCCACATTTTACCCATCATTTCCTCCTGCGGCCTGAATAAAACTTTTACTTCATCGCTTGCGTAGACAGGTCCCAGGATTGCCATATGAATTATGTAGTTGGTTATTTCAACCAGGACAAAAACCAGGATAAAAGCCAAAACGAATTTCTTGGTATTCATTTAAACCTCCGGGTTTGTTTTTAAATATTTAGACAAAGAAGAAGAAGGGCGGGTAAAATGTAATTATTCGGGCAGGAGAAATCAACTATAATTTTTTCTTAAAAATTATTTTATCCAAGTTAACCAGCACAACGCCGGAGGTAATAATGAGTCCGCTTATAATTATTAAGAATGTAATCCGCTCATTAAGGAGCAGCCAGGCAGTAAATACAGTTACAAACGGTTCAAAGTAGAGGAATGCGCCGACTTTCACTGTTTCCATCCCTTTCAATGATTGAGCCCAGAGGACATAAGCAACTCCGGAACACAGTATTCCCAGAAACAGAACCGATATCCATCCGGTTATGGACAAAGTAATTACTGAGGAAAAAAATTTACCGTTGAAAGTAAACGGCATTAGAATTATACCCATCATAACAAATAAAAAAAGAGTAACAATTAATGGCGGATAATCCAGCGCAATTTTTTTATTAACCGCGGAATATATGCTCCAGGTAGCGGCACTGGCAAGAATAAGAAAATCTCCTTTGTTGGATATGAAATCAACATTTGAGAGATCTCCTTTGCTGATTAAAAGAATTAAACCTGAGAATGCGATAATTATTCCGGCAGTTTTAACTAAAGTAAATTTTTCGGCAAAAAATAAATATCCAATGAAAGCCATAAATACAGGAGAAGTCCCGATTATCCATCCTGTATTTGAAGCAGTAGTATATTGAAGCCCGGTTACCTGTATCCATAAATGAAATACTGCGATTAAAGCAAGAATAAAAATTCCAAAATACCCTTTAAAGCCGATGAACAGATTTCTTTTAGTAATTAATGCAATAATCAGCAAAAGCAGTGAACCGAAAAACAACCTGATGATAATAATTGCAGCCGGTGCTAATTCGGCAAGTGCAGTTTTTGTTGCAATAAACGACACCCCCCAAAAAACTACTGCTGCAAAGGGTTTCCAATATTTAATTAATCTGGTTTTCATTCTTGAACCTGTATGCGCAGGCTACTGTAAATGATAATTCTAATTTTATTTTAAAATCTAATCGTTAAAAACAAGATTCAGGCTTGAAACAAGTTCAGAGTGACAAAAAAGAATTTTGCAGCAGCCTGTTTCGGCAGGCAGGCTTGAACCTGAACTTAGCCTTTACTTCGATTTTGCGGTCTTCCTGGCGGAAGAATACTTTTCAATATCATAATTGATCATTCTATCGGGCATCGGCTTTTTAACAATTTCAACTCCGCAGTTCGTATAAAATTGAGTGGCTAATGTATCATGAAAATCGGAGAATACTACTACCCTCTCAACTCCGGCGGCAATTAAAGCTTTTGCACAGGTAGTACACGACATGTTTGTTATATATGCAGTTGCTCCTTTTACATTCACCCCGTGATTTGCAGCCTGTGTAATCGCATTCATCTCTGCATGGTTAGTCCTTACGCAATGGTTATCGACTATGAGGCAGCCTTCATCTTCGCAGTGAGGCTGTCCGGGCAATGATCCGTTATACCCGGTTGCCAAAACAAACCTGTCTTTTACAAGTACGCAGCCGCAATGCATTCTGGGACAGGTGGAGCGCTCTGAAGCCAGCATTGCGAGTTTTAAAAAATATTCATCCCACGACGGCCGTTTTTTCTCCATAGAGCTCCTTAATAAAATCGGAAATACTTATGAGGTTAAATGCAAATATATCTTTTTTAATTTCAATTCCGAATTTTGCTTAATTTATCATATCAATCTAATAGAAACCTTTTATTATTGTTATCATCATATTATTAAATAAATTTTCGAGGAAAATTAAATGAGCTATTATTTCAGCAAAATCATTAGCGGCAGCTTTGAAGCCGCCTTAAATAAAATTACAGAGGGATTAAAGCAGGAAGGGTTTGGTATTTTAACTGAAATCGACGTTAAGGAAACCCTGAAGAAAAAATTAGATGTAGATTTTAAAAAATATAAGATACTGGGCGCATGCAATCCCCCGTTTGCCTATAAAGCTCTTCAAGCGGAAGATAAAATAGGCACGATGCTTCCCTGCAATGTAGTTGTTATTGAGCAGGGTGAAAATGAAATAGAAGTTTCCGCAGTTGATCCTATCGCTTCCATGGAGGCGGTAAAAAATCCGCAGCTTGCCGATGTAGCAAATACAATCCGAAATAAGCTGAAAAAAGCAATAGATAATCTTTCATAGATGTCTTGATTCACTTCAGCCGGTTTATTTATTTTAAGACGATCATTTTCCTTTTTAACAAGAGGAACTAAAAATGCTTTTAATATTTATTTTTGCTTTAATATCAT
>CAYSGP010000419.1:0-15396 GCA_964430095.1 uncultured Ignavibacteriaceae bacterium | reverse complement strand
TGGGATGGTTCGGCAAAGGAAAAATGGTAAAGGAATTTGAACAGGCAGCTTTCAACGGAAAGATTGGAGAAGTACAGAAACCGGTAAAAACATCATTCGGTTATCATATAATTAAAGTAACCGGGAGATCAAACAGTAAGTATGTTGTTGAAAGAATAGTTAATCCGGTTAAACCTTCTGCTTCAACAATCGAAGCTCAATACAATGCAGCACAGGATTTTTCATATCTTGCCGACAAAAACAGCTTTGAGAGTGAAAGTAAATTAATGAATTATAAAGTCCAGGAAACCGCTCCCTTTACTAAAGATAGTTATGTAATTCCAGGCCTCGGAAACAATAAAAGGCTAGTAGATTTTACCTTTGAAAATGATCTCAATTCCGTTAGTGAGGTATATAAATTCACCAATGGTTATGCGGTTGTAAAAATTTCTAATATAGAAAAGGAGCATATAAAACCTTTTGAAGATGTAAAGAATACGATAAAACCTGCTGTTCTAAAGGAGAAAAAATTTGAGAAAGCCCGGGAAGTTGCCGCGGAGCTTAAGAAAAAAATCAGCGGAGATATTAAAAAAGCTAAAGATCTAAATCCGAAGGTTATAGTTAACGCAACCGGTAATTTTACGGCAAATTCTTTTGTACCAACCGTTGGAAAAGATTTTGCATTTATTGAAACTTCTTTAAAAATAGAACCCGATAAAATTTCTGATCCCGTAAAAGGTCAGCGAGGATATTACCTTCTGAAACTATTGGAAAGATCAAAATTTGATTCTTCTGCATATGAGCTAAAGAGGGCATCTATCAGAGATAATCTTCTGACAGAAAAGAAGAACGCATATTTCTCTTTGTGGTTGAGCAAGCTGAAAAAGGAAGCAAAAATAATTGATGACCGGCATATATACTATGGCCTATAGCTGATTTTTTATTATTTTTTGTTCAAAACCCCCAAGCATAATTGGGGGTTTTAAATTTTAAAAATATATTTAGAATATAAATTCAGCAGTTTTGATTTTGAGTTTATGAGTAAAATTAGAGTTTTTTGCGTTATAATGTTTTTTTCAGCTTTTTCGGCTTATCCCCAGTATAACGGAAAGAATTTCAGCATAGGATTGAGTGCAGTTTATACAACTTCCGCTAAGGTTTACTTAAATCCTAACTCATCCGATTTAATTCTGAGAAATAATTCTTTCCCGCTTGAGGATATTTTTAATCCCGGTTTAGATTTCCGCTACAGATTGACTGAACCGCTGATTCTCGGATTCAATATTGAATATATTAAAAAAACGGAATTCGGAAAGAATTTGACCGTGCTTTCCAGAGGAAATACAATGCAGATAACAGTTGAGGACGGCTTCAGACTTATACCGCTTGAATTATCTCTTTATTATCAGCTGCCGTTTTCTACAGAGTTTTTTAAATTTTTAATCGGGGGCGGAGCCGGATATTATTTTGGGGATCAGGTAAGAAAATTCGGCGATATCGAGGTAAAGAATGTCAGCAGAAAAACAGCTTTCGGAATTCATGTTATAATTTCAATGGATTATCTGGTTTTTCAAAATTTTTCGTTAAAGACTGAAATGAAGTTCCGCGATCCTCAATTCACCGTAAAAAGTGCTTATACAAAAAATGAGACCGTCTATAACGGGAGAGAAATAAATCTGCCGCAGTCTTCTTTCGATTCCAAAATAAATCTTGACGGCGTTACTTTTATTTTAGGAGCGGCATTTCATTTTTAATTTTTATAACTCAATTATATAATTCATTTTGAACAATAAAAAAAATATTATTTATCTGACTGGTTTTATGGGAGCGGGGAAAAGCACAATAGGTCCTATTCTTGCAAACACTTTGGGGTGGGATTATTACGATCTCGACAAGGTTATTGAAGAAAAAATCGGAAAAAAAATAAAACAAATTTTTGATGATGAAGGAGAAAAATTTTTCAGGGAAACAGAAAGAGAAGTCTTAACTGAACTTTCAAAAGGAGAAAACTTAATTATTGCTTTGGGCGGTGGTACAATTGCTAATCCTTCAAACCTGAAAATTTTAAAATATTCAGGTGATATTGTATATCTTAAAGTCTCCCCGGAAGAAATATTTAAAAGAGTCGCTTTTAAAAAAGACAGACCTCTGCTGAATCAGGGTGATCAGAAATTTTCCAGCGAATTATTGAAGGAAAAAATCCATCAGCTCTATGTCGAGCGGATAAAATTTTATGAGCAGGCTGATATTATTATTGATACCGATTATTCGACCGTGGGTCAGACTGTAGATGAAATTTCCAAATTAATTTATAAATTAAAAAAACCGGAACATCCATTTTGAAAAAAGCAGTTGTACAACTTCCTGAACGGAATTATCCAATCTTCATAGGCAGCAATAATCTTGATTTTCTTATTAAAGAAATAGAGAAGCAGAATCTTTATAAAAATATTTTTGTCATTATTGACGGTAATGCTGCTAAATATTACTTAGTTGAAATAAAAATTATTCTCGACAGAGAATTCAGAACGGATTATTTTATTCTTCCCTCCGGAGAGAAATACAAAGCTCAATCTCAATTAGGTAAAATCTATTCCAGGCTTATAGATAACAATTTCGGAAGAGACACTCTAATAATTGCGGCAGGAGGCGGGGTTACTGGAGATTTAGCCGGTTTTGCAGCTTCTACTTTTATGCGCGGAGTTCAATTAGTCCAGCTGCCTACTACTATTCTTGCTGCAGTAGACAGTTCGGTGGGAGGAAAAACCGGAATAAATTTTTACAATAGAAAAAACATGATTGGAACCTTTTACCAGCCCCGGTTTGTTTTAATTGATACTGATTTTTTCGCCACTCTGCCGAAAGCTGAAAAAACATCCGGGCTCGGAGAAATTATTAAATATGCTTTTATATCTGATAGAAATTTTTATGAATATATTAAAAATAACCTGAGCTCAATTTATTCAATTCAAAAAGAAATAGTTGAAAAGATTATCTATAATTGCGTTTCTATTAAAGCAGAAGTAGTTTCCTGTGATGAAAAGGAATCAAGTTTAAGAAGAATCCTAAACTTCGGACATACATTTGCACACGCAATGGAAAGCGATTTGAAATTTAAAGTTAAACATGGGGAAGCTGTTATAGTCGGTATTGCTGCAGCTCTATTTCTTTCAAATATCTTAGGAATTTTAGATGACCTTAAATTGAAGGAATTCCTAAACTTTTTATCAAAAATAAAATTATCATCAAAAATTGGGGCTTTTAATAATGAAAATTTGGTTTATTTAATGAAGTCTGATAAGAAGATTATCGGAGGGAAGATTAAATTCGTCCTTTTGTCTGATATCGGATCTCTGATTCTTGATGCAGATGCAGATAAAGCACAAATTTTAGCCGCTTTAAATAAAACCAAAAATTTTATTCATACAAACCAACAATGAAAAGATGGAATTTTTTATTTTTTTAAAGAGGTACCCTTTAAAAGGGGAAAAACTGCCGGACTTCGAGGGCATAAAGTCCGACAGTTTTGAGTGTCATTTTGTGGAGGGGTGCTATGCTTAAAACGAAAATCAACTTTTACCTTGCCTTAGCAGTTTCAACTAATATGCCACCTGAAGATTTTGTAAAATTATTCAATTTAATAATGATTATTTCCTTGTCGCATTTAGTAAAGTAATTCTTACATCCTCTGAAGATTTTCTTACCGGTATTTAGGTTTGGATTTTTTAAGTTTTTTGAAGAAAAATAGTAAGAAGTGATGTGAACCCAAATCATAATAAAACTAAAAGTAATATTTTAGTATTGTATTGTTTTTAATTTATAAAAGGATTTTATGCTAGAATCTGAAATAGATATTAAATTAAATCTTGATGACGAAATATTTAAATTAAAAAATGATCTGAATGCCGTTATTTTAGCTCATTATTATCAGGAATCAGAAATACAGGATTTGTCTGATTTCGTTGGAGACAGCCTTGAATTAGCGAAAAAAGCTGAATCAACTGAAGCTGAAGTAATAGTATTTGCCGGTGTTCATTTTATGGCGGAGACCGCAAAAATTCTTAATCCGAAAAAATTAGTGCTGCTTCCCGATCTTGATGCAGGCTGCTCATTAGCCGATAGTTGTCCGGCTCCCCTATTTAAAGAATTCAGAGAATTACACCCTGAACATATCGCAATTACATATATTAATTGTTCGGCTGAAGTTAAAGCTTTAAGCGATATTATCTGCACTTCAAGCAATGCCGAGAAAATAATTAACCAAATCCCTGAAGAACAGCCGATCCTTTTTGCTCCGGATATTAATTTAGGCAAATACTTAATAAAAAAAACCGGCAGAAAGATGCTGCTTTGGAATGGTTCGTGCATAGTTCATGAAACTTTCAGCGAGAGAAAAATTATTGATTTAAAAACCGAATATCCTGAAGCCAGGATAATTGCTCACCCTGAATGCGAAGATGTAATATTAAACAGAGCCGATTTTATAGGCTCTACAAGCAAGCTGCTGAATTTTGTGCGCGAAGATTCAGCTCCAAGCTATATAGTAGTAACTGAGTCCGGAATTTTACACCAGATGAAAAAACTGGCACCTCAAAAAAATTTTATACCCGCTCCGCCGGAAAAGAACTGCAGCTGCAACGAATGCCCATACATGAGACTGAACACAAAAGAAAAGTTATATCTTTGTATGAAAAACAGAGAACCCCGGATCCGGATGAGCGATGAATTATTGAGCCGAGCCCTGAGACCAATAGAACGTATGCTAAGAATGAGCTAATATTTCTTTAAAATAATTTTAAACGTAGTTCCCTGACCCAAAACAGAGTTCTTTACAAAAATCTTTCCGTTATGATATACTTCGATTATCCTTTTTGAAAGACTTAATCCTAATCCCCAGCCTCTTCTTTTAGTACTGTACCCGGGACGAAACACATCTTTTCTTCTTTTAAGATCGATTCCTTTCCCGTTATCAATTACCTCAATTTCCACCGAACCCCGGTAATCTTTAACAACTAAATTTATTTTCCCTTCTTTATTATCAATTGCATCGAGAGCATTCTTAACTAAGTTTTCAATTACCCATTCGAACAATTCGGGATTCAACTCGGCACATACATTTTTATCTCCTTCAATAGAAAGCCGTACGCTTTTACCGAGCTGCGGAAGTCTTCTTTCAAAATATTCCGCAACTTTTTTAACTTCGTCAAAAACGATGCTTGGTTTAAGCTCAGGAGCGGCACCAATTTTTGAAAAGCGGTAAGTTATTTTATTCAATTTTTCGACATCGCCGGACATTTCATCTGAAATATCTAGAACTTTATCGGGATCATTGTAATGAAGCTTTAAAACTTCAATCCATCCCATTAAGCTGGAAATCGGGGTTCCGAATTGATGTGCGGTTTCTTTAGCCATTCCCACCCAAATATTGCTTTGCTCGCTTCTTTTAATATTGCTGAAACCTACATATCCAAGAATAATAAACAATGCTGCTATCATGATCTGGAAATAGGGATAAAATTTTAGTCTGCTGATTAATTCCGAATCACCATAGTGAATTTTCTGGAGAATTATAGAATCCTGGTATGTAACCAGGATAGGGTTATGGCTTTCGTCCATTTCCTTTATTTTTTCAATAAAGTAAAGCTGCAGTTCTTCCTTAGTTTTTGTTGAATCGACAATAATATTCCTGATATTCGTTCTGGCTGCCTGGTTGAGGCTGTCGTTGGCATCAGTGATAATTAAGGGGAAATCAATCGGCTTGATAATATTTTCAAACAAGAATGTAAGATCAGCTTCGCTGTCAGATGAATTAGCAATATATTCTATTCCCTTGGCATAAAGCTGAACAATTTCCCTTTCTTTTTTCTGAAGCTGCAGCACAAGGTTTTGGGTATAGAACAGAGTTGCGCCGGCAATAAATATTGCCACTAAAAGAAGGGTTACTTTAATATTAATCGATGCAGGACCGCCAAACATTTTCATTGGCTGTATTCCTCATAAAAATTTTGTAATGCATTAAAAACAGCTTTCGCTATTTTCGATTGAAACTCTTCTGTTTTTAATTTTTCCTCCTGGTCCGGGACAATCATGAAAGCCGGTTCAATTAGAAGCGATATTGACTCAGGTATCCGGCACATGTAAAGATTATCCCAGTATAGTCCCAAATCATTAAGCCCCAAATCTTCAACAAAATTTCTGTGTATTAATTTTGCGAGCTGAAGCGCCTGTGAATGATAATAATAAACCGAGCTCCCGTTAAATTTAAGCGGATTAACTCCTTCCGGGACAGCATTATTATGAATGCTTATACAGATTTCAGGATTAAATGAATTAACTTTCTCTTTTCTATCCCTTAGTTCAATTCCTTCCCCGGAATGTGTTAAATAAACTTTAACTCCTGAATCTTCAAGAAGGTGTTTTAGCTTTAAGGTAATTGACATATTAATATCTTTTTCTAATGTACCTCTCGGTCCCACAGATCCGGTTTCAGGATTGTGCCCGGGATCCAGGACAATTTTTCTGTTCTTTAGCTGGTTGCTCCAGAATAAAAAGGCGTCATTTCTTTTTGCCGGCTTATTTATTTTCAGGTTAAGCACATTTCCTTCATAAAAAACTGAATAACCCCAATGTGTTTTCTGGTTTAATAAAATAGTTAATTTAAGAACACCTTCTTTCGGTTGATCCCATTTAATTTCCCGGATGAAATCACTTGTCCTATCATAATAAACCCAATCAATATTAGCAGTAACATTATAAATCAGCAATTCAATTCTTGAGGGATTATATTGGTAAATTTTGCACGGAAGCCTCTGATTCAATCCTAATTTTACATTTGAATATGTTTCTTCATCTTCAGCTCTTATCACAAATATTGAACTGCCGGGAATTGGAGTACCTTCGGGCAGCTCTAACGCAAGTGAATCAGGAACAAAAACGTATTCATCATTTGATAATTTTGCTTTATACCAACTTCCCTCTTTGCCTGCAACCTCCAGCCTAATTCCTTCCGAAAGTTCCAGATTATAACCTTTTTCGCGACCGTACCTCCCGATAACCGGATTTTTGTCTTTTTTAATTTCCACAATTCTAGGAACAGTATTTTCCATAGCGGAGATTTTGCCATTCGGAACTATTGTTATTTTCTTATGCGGTTTCTTTTCAAGAGTTATTTTAAGCTTTACATCATTCAGTCCGGAATTTAATTTGAAGCTTCCCCTGTAAATTCCGGAAATTGTATCATTTATTCCTTTAAATCCTTCTCCGAATATTGCATCTGCCCAATAGTAGGTATCAATTATCTTGTTCTCGGAAAGAGGATATTTTTCTCTAGAACCTTCTATTGTGAAAAATGCATTTGCCCCAGGTGAAGCTTTAATTTCAACTTCAATATATTCCCCCGGCTGCATAATTCTATCTGCAGAAGGCTTGATGGGCCAGCTTTTATCGACCTCCAAGGTATCGGACCGGGATGTTTCTGCTTTGGGGATTACATTATATACTTTTTCAATTCTTTTGCTGTTTTCCGGAGTTGTTATTTCAAAGATAAACTTTCCCTTTGTTGTATCATTCTCTTTAAATAGAATCACATCGGTATAATCAATGAATGCTCCGTCATCATCAACTACTGCTTTAGTATTATTGATCTTTAATTCGGCATCTGCGGGAGCAATTAATCCGATGAGATAAACAGGCTTTCCGGAGATCTGCAGCCGTGTATCATCTTTGGGGAAAACAATAGATAAGTTTATTTGCTGCTGGTTATGAAATGAGGCCGGGAGAAAAAAAAACATCAATAAGAAAAAAAACAAGAAGATTTTTTTAATCATTGAAGCATGAATGTTTGTTGGCGCTTTGCTCCCACAGAAATAATCTTAATATTTACGTCTGCTTGTTTGGAAATAAAGGAAAGATAATTTTTAGTATTGTCCGGTAATTCATCATAGCTCCGGCACTCAGAAATATTTGCATTCCATCCTGGAATCGATTCATAAACCGGATTTACCAAATCAAGTCTTTCCGAATCTGTCGGAAATATTTTAAGCAGCTTGCCGTCTAGTTCATATCCTATACATACTTTTATTTCATTAAAACTGCTTAATACATCCAGCTTAGTAATTGCAACATAATCAATCCCGTTTATCATCGCAGAATAGCGGACCAAAAAAGCATCAAACCAGCCGCATCTTCTGGGGCGCCCGGTAGTTGCTCCGAATTCGGCTCCGATTTTTCTCAATTTTTCACCATCTTCGTCAATTAGTTCAGTTGGAAAGGGCCCGTTTCCGACTCTTGTGGTATATGCTTTTACAATACCAATTACTCTGTCAATCTTATTCGGAGGTACGCCGGTGCCTGTGCATGCACCTCCAGCAGTGGGGCTTGAAGAAGTAACAAAGGGATACGTGCCATGATCTACATCAAGGAGCGAACCCTGGGCTCCCTCAAGCAGTATAGATTTCCCTTCTGCAATTGAGTTATTCAAATAAGACGGGATATCTTTTATATACTTGTCAATTGTCTTATCGAATTCCAAATACTGCCTGATTATTTCTTCCACATTCAGCTCTTCTTGTCCGTAAACTTTTTTGAGAAGATTATTTTTTTCTTCAAGATTCTTTCTGATTTTGACTTCGAGAGCTTTCTTATTCAGCAGATCTACAATCTTAATCCCCTTCCGGGCATATTTATCAATGTAACACGGACCTATTCCTCTTCCCGTTGTTCCAATCTTATTATCGCCGCTTTCATTTATCGAATCGAGTAGTTTATGATAAGGCATTATAAGGTGAGCATTCTGACTGATAAACAGCCGTCCGTCTACTTTAATATTATGACTTTCAAGAAGTGCTATTTCGTCAAGCAGCGCAGTAGGATCTATTACGACACCATTTCCAATTACGCAGATAACGTTTTCTCTTAAAATTCCCGATGGAATCAAATGAAGCACATACTGGTCTTCACCTATTTTTACGGTATGACCGGCATTTGCACCTCCCTGGTACCGGGCCACTATATCCGTATTTTCACTTAAAATATCAACAATTTTCCCTTTTCCCTCATCACCCCACTGGCTGCCCACAAGAATTGTTACACTCATTTATTTCCCTTACTTCTCAGATTAAACAAAATAAAACTCCGAATTACATTCCTGAAAAAATCAGGGCATTCCGGAGTTTTTACCGACAATTATTTGAAAAATTCTCTTATAAAATTTCTCGAAGATTAAAAAAATTATTGTGCTTTGCTAAAACTTTCAATTGCTGCTTCAATGGAATCGAAAGATTCGAAAATTGTAATCAGCTTTGTTATTATCAAAAGGCTTTCAATTTTTTCAGTTACTCGTGCTAGTTTAAATGATCCGTCAGATTTTTTAACGGTTGTAAGCCCTCCGATAAGCATTCCTAAACCGGAACTATTCATAAATTTTACATCAGAAAGATCAACAACTATATTTTTTTTCCCTTCATCAATCAATTTATGAAGAAGTTCATTGAACTCTTTTGTATCTTCACCGCCCATTACATTCCCCTTCAATTCAATAACGACGGCACCATAACGTTCAGTTACTTTTGTTTTCATGAAAGAACTCCTAAATTTTTCAATTTAAATTAGTTAGACCTATTTTCTTTTGCAAGTTTTGCGGTAATTTTGAGAAGATTATCTTAAATAGCTGCTTCCGAATCGGGTAATTCTTCATTTTAATTTGTTTTTACGGAAATTGAAAAGCACAAAGTAATCTCAAGCTTTTTTAAGTGATTTTTTAATTATTTTGCGGAACATTCCGGAAAACGAATCGTCTAAAAATATGAAATTTACAAAAAAGAAAACCGGCTTGGAAAATTTAAAAATATTAAATCTCGACGACGATTTTTCTTTAGTAAAGCGGTTTATCGAAGAAGATGAATCTGCTTTCGAGACGCTTGTCCGCCGGCATAAAGATAAAGTGAGAAACATAATTTTCATAACATTAGGCAACGCAAACACAGTTGATGACATTGCCCAGGAAGTTTTTTTAACGGTTTACAAAAACCTGAAAAGCTTCCGGTTTGAATCCCAGTTTACTACCTGGCTTTTCAGAATTACAGTAAATAAATGCAAAGATCATCTGAGAAAAGTAAAGATAAGAAGCGTAATTTCATTTTTTAAAGAAGATGAAGAAGAACCCGGTTATCATTTATCATATGAAAATATTAATACCGCAGAGATTGTACAGAAAGGAATAGCAAAGCTTCCTGAAAAGCTCCGAGTCCCTCTTTTGTTAAAAGATATTGAAGGAATGAGCTATCAGGAAATTGCAGAAATTGTAAAATGCGAACTAGGAACAGTAAAATCAAGAATCTTCAGAGCCAGGGAAGGTCTGAAAAATATATTAGAACCTTACCGGCAGGAGTTAATGTCATGAAAAATCTTCAAAAAGATTATGAAATGCTTTCGGCTTACATTGACGGGGAATTGCATGAAGATGAAATAAAAAATACTGAAGAGAAACTTGCAATTAGAACCGATCTGCAGAAAAAGCTTGATGAACTGAAAAAAATAAAAAAGCTTACAAAATCATCTTTTAAAATTCCTGCTGAATCGCCCTATTTTGAAACCCGTGTTTTTGCTAATCTAAACCGATCAAAAAACCGTTACAAAAAGTTTAAAACAATTCTTCCTGCATTTTCTTTTGCAGTTTTGGCTGTCTTGCTGATGGTTTTTCTTAAGTTAAATCCCACCATACTGCAGGACCTGTTCGAAACACAAAAAATTAATATTGCGGATTTCTACAAACAGAATTTAAAACCGCTTCTGCTTACTGCCGGATTAACAAATGAAGATATCTTCAATTTTGCTTTGAATAAGCAGCTCCCTTTGGATAAGAATAATAAACAATACATCAAGCTTGGCTATGATCAGAACGGAAAGGAATTCTTTGAAATAAAACCTGCCGGTCTGGCTAATGAAGAAAATACCTTTGAAGATTTTGTAAGTGCATTAAAGCTTAATTCGCAGCAGAAACGTCAAATGGATTCCATCCTGGGTTCTTATGCCGATGAAATGGAAGATCAAATTTTAATAAATGATAAAAACACCGTCGCAATTAGTCCGGAAATCTGGAATTACAACAAAGCAATATTTGCAGACATAATGTCTTTTGCCGAAAATGCATGCAATGAAGAGTTTGTTAAAATAATGCCGGCAGGCTATAGAATGCATGAAAAACCCATGATTGATAAAATGGTTAAAGAGATTAAATCCCGGAACAGCAATAAATATATCTTCTTTACTCCCGATTCTATTTTTATGGATAACTTTGAATTCGATAAGGAAAAATTTGACGATGAAATGAAAAAAATGGAAAAAGAGCTTCAAAAAGATATGAAGCAAGTAAAGAAAGAGCTTAAGGATTTAAATATTGAAATCAGGATTAATGATCATATTACAAATTTCAAGCTTGATTCTTTATGGGATGATGATTTCAGCGTAAATGTCGATTCGAATTCCTGCAGAGTTAAATTATCGAAAGTTATTATACCCAAAATAGACATGCTTGATCTAGACAGCATTGCCGCCCAGATTGAACGCAGCTTGAAGCATATACCTTCATTTACTTTTAAGTTCCCGGATGATAATAGAGGAATGAATGAATTTCAGTTTAGAATAAATTCAGAAGATAGTGCAGCTTTGAAGAATTTGGATATCAAAATAAAACTGCCGAATCTGGATTCAATTATGCTTCATCAATCTCCAAAAATAGATTCAATAATGAGATTTAACATGAAGTATCTGGATTCGATTCCTAATTATGGAAAATTTAATTTTTTCCTGGACCCGGATTCCTTTAAAATCCCTACTCAATTTTTTACTTTTGATTCCCTTAACTTCAATCAGGAAAAATTTGAAAAGCAGATGAAAGAATTTGAAAAAGAGATGAACAAGCTCCGCGAGAGGATGGATAAATTTCAGTATGAATATTATAAAGACCAGAAAGAAATAAAGAAAAAGGGTAAAAAAGCACCAATAGAAATCTAAGCTGCTGCTTTTTAATAAAATCCTCATTTTTTTAACATTTTAAGCAGAGTGTTTTGCCCTGCCTATGTTGCAGTAATCCCTCATATTTTCCGTTTATTTAACATATCTTTACTAAAATCAAAAAATCACTTAATTTAACGCCAAATATGAACTTAAATACGTTAAATTTAAAAAAGAAGATAAAGATCCAATTATTCATTGGGGTTACGCTTTTTCTTTTCATTTTAAAACTTTTTTTTACATCAAATACAAGCCTTCCGTTCATCATTCTGAATGAGCTTCTTGTGTTTTTAATTGCATTCAGCTTTGTTTTGAATTTTATAGACTTCATTCACACAAAAAATATAAATGCTCTTTCTCTGGTAATGAACGTGGGAATTTTAAATGCGATCTTATTCTTCCTTATTAATTTCTCGAGTGATCTGCTTACCGAGCTTTTCGGAAATATATCGAAGAGAGTCAGCAATCCAAGCATTATTTTTAATTTCATCTCATTTTTCTACAGCTTTATTGTTCTCAGTTCCGTCTCATATATATTCCTGGCTTTAAGAGAATTTTTCTTCCTTAAGCAAAAACGGGATGTAAAGATATATTTCAATACAATGGTGATTTTCTTTATACTTACCTCTCTTTTTTCCGTAACTGCAAATTACCCTAAGCTTCAATTCATTAGAAATACTTTTTTTATAATTTCAATTCTTTTAATAATAATAAATTCTATCCGGATTTCCTGGATAGCTTTTCTTACTAAAAAAGAAAAGCTGATCCTTTTATTTTTGTCTGTAGTAATAACGGTTCTTTTCGTTGTTAATCTTATTAACAGCTCGGAAGAAGCAGTTCATGTTCAGATATTAAAAGGATTCTCAAGTTCGCTTGAACAGTTTACCTCGATCATAATGATTTACGGAGCAATTTACTTCAGCGTTATATTCTTTACAACGCTTTTTCATATTCCTACTGCGGAAGCATTCGACAGAAAAGCGCAGGAAGTTTCGTCACTTCAGTATTTCAGCAAGCTTGTAACACAGGTTCTTGATTTCAATGATCTTGCGTCAACTGTTACCGATCTTGCACTTAAAGCCGCAAACGGAGATTCTGCGTGGATTGCGTTAAAAGACAAAGAAGAAGAACTGAAAATCATTGCAAATAAAAATATCGGTTTAATTGATACTTTCACTCTTTCAAAGTATATAATTGAAAAAGCTGAAAAGACAAAACCGGGAACTACATCTGTAATTAATCTTGAAAAATATTGGAGGATTGTTCCGCCCTCAAAAAATGTACTTCAGCCGGAACCGAACTATTCTTTTGCTCTGTTTTCCTCATTAAAAGCTTACAATGAATCTATAGGTTATCTTATCATCGTTAAAAAGTCAAACCTGATTTTTGATCAGGAAGACATAACCGCACTAAACACTTTTTCGGATTATGCTTCAATCGCAATAGAGAATTCGAAGCTCCTTAAAGAATCGATTGAAAAAGAGAGGCTTGAAAAAGAATTGGATGTAGCCCGTGAAATCCAAAGGAAAATACTTCCGGAAAAAAATCCTGAACATGATAAGCTGTCAATTGCTTCGGTGTTTATTCCTGCTTTTGAGGTAGGGGGCGATTATTACGATTTTTTTGAGATAGACGAAAACCGCATGGGTTTTATCGTTGCAGATGTTTCGGGAAAAGGAATCTCTGCTGCATTCATAATGGCTGAGCTGAAAGGAATTTTCGAGAGTTTGTCCGGTTCATGCACTCGTGATTCCGGAAAACAGCGATCTTTCGCCAGTCCCAAGGAAATACTGATTCAGGCCAATGAAATATTAAAAAGAACACTGGAAAGAAAAAATTTTGTCAGTGCGGTTTACGGTATTATCGACTTTCAGAAAGAAGAGCTTCATCTCGCCCGTGCCGGTCACTGTCCTATATTGCTGATGCGTGAAAACTTAATCCAAAATTTACGGCCGACCGGTATTGGTCTAGGGCTGGATTTTTCGGAAAGATTTAAGGATAGTCTAGAAGAAATAAAAATTAGTCTACAGGAGAGTGACACAATTATACTTTATACGGACGGAATCACGGAAGCAAAAAATTTACAGCTGCAGGATTTCGGGGATCATTATTTTGAAAAAATTTTAATAGAAAATTCGGATAAAGGTGCTGACGAGATTTCAAGCAGAGTAATAAAGGAAGTTACTCTTTTTTCGCAGAATATTTCTCAGCACGACGATATTACATTAGTAATACTCAAATGGAAAGACAAAAAAAATGACGGAGTTAAAGAATGGCAGAATTCAATACATCAATTAAAGACCAGGGCGATGTAAGCATCATTTATTTAAAAGGATTCCTGGATGCTCATACTGCGCCCGTACTGGAAAATACTTTCTCTGATCTTATTGATAAAGGAAAGTACCGGATAGTAGCAAACTTTAAGGAGCTAAGCTATATAAGCAGCGCAGGTTTAGGAGTTTTCATGGCTTTTATAGAAAAAATCCGTGAAAATAACGGCGACATTAAGCTTTCGAGCATGAATGACAAAGTCTACAATATATTTGATCTTTTAGGCTTTCCTCTTCTATATGAAATATTTAAGACCGAAGACGAAGCAGTTAAAAAATTCTAATCGGCGATTTAAAATTGAGCACAAAGAATAAAAATATCCTGGAAAATAAAATGGTGGTAAAAAGCCGGACCGAAAATCTTTCGGAGATAAGGGAATTTATTAATTCCTTAGTAAGGAAAATTGGTGTTGCCCCTGATGTATCCGAAGATATCATCCTTGCAGTGGATGAAGCATGCACAAATATTATAAAACATAGTTATAAATTCTTTCCAGACGGTGAAATAATCATTAAAATGAAATATTCGGATAATAAAATTATTATTACAATTATTGATTACGGAGAATATTTTCACCCCAACTCCATTCACAAGCCTGATCTTCAGGAATACTACAGGCATAAGAAAGTAGGAGGACTAGGCATGTATCTTATGAAAACTTTAATGGACGAAGTGAAGTACAGTTCGGTGCCGGGTAAATACAACCAGGTACTGCTGACAAAATATGTAAACTCCGGCTCATAATTTTATGAAACGTACGGCAGAAAATATTAAGAACAGCAGCGGGCATGCTCCTGATCAGGATATAAAAATCGGCTCCAAACCTTCCATCGAAATTAATTTAAAAAACGATCCTTCCGCACCGGAAAGATTTAAAAGGAATTTAACTGCTCTTGTCGAATTCAGCAGGATAATCAATTCTAGCCTTGAGCTGAATTTTATTTTGAATAATATTCTTCTTACCTGCATGGGGAAGTTTTTTGCTACTAAGGGGCTCATAACATTAAGAAAAGACGGAGTATTAACACTAACTGCAGTTAAGGGGATTTCAGATGAGCTGAATAAATCTTTTCC
>CAYSGP010000418.1:0-9253 GCA_964430095.1 uncultured Ignavibacteriaceae bacterium | reverse complement strand
TAAAGAAACTCTCAACCGCTCAATTCCTCTCGCAAAGCAAAGTTGACAAAAGAATATATCTTTTTTAAACTCAAATTCATTAACCCTTTTGACTTTTGCTGCGTTTATAGTATCGGATTGAAAAGAATTTTTAAAGGATTTTAATAATTTCGAAATAATCCGGCAGGGTGCACTATTACAAGCGATATGTTATCAGAAGGATACATATATTCCAGCTAAAATTATTTTTATTTCATTTGGTTTCAAAAAATCGTTATAAAAAAGCTAGATGATAACCGTTTAGTTTTTGAATTTTGGCTTGGTTCTTGTAAAAAAAATGTTGAATTCTTTCGATTTTACAACTATGCTGCCCCAAAAGGGTAGTTAAATAAAACAGAAAACTAAAAATGATAATCAAAAAAGCTTCTAAATTCAGTATCAATTTCGTCATTTTGATCTTAATATATTCTGCCGTCTTAAAGGCCCAAACATCTGATACTCTTCCTGTACCGCAATTTTCTTCCAAACATGGATTTTATGAGAACAGTTTTGATGTTATTGTTTATGCAGAAACGCCCAATGCTTCAATTAAATATACCCTTGATGGTTCTGATCCGCGGCATTCCGCGACAGCAATAGTCCAAAGTTCCCCCGCTGCCATTAATATAGATCCCGAAAGTACAGCAGGAGGACGGGGGAAAACCCCTGGAGTCACGCTTCGTGCATGTACCCTTCTATCAGATGATACTGTGAGCGAATCAGTTACGCAAACATTTCTGTTTATTAATAAAATAGGTGAACTTTCTCCTGATAAACAGAAACCCGGAACAGGATGGCCGGACCAAACAACTTCAGGGCAATACATTGATTATGGAATGGATCCTGACGTATTAAATGATTCGAGATATGCAAACTTAATCGACAATGCTCTGCTCGCTGTTCCATCTATTTCAATCACAACCGATCTAAAAAATCTATTTAACCCGGACAGCGGTATTTATGTAAATGCTTTTGAGGATGGAATGGAATGGGAAAGAGCGGCTTCTATCGAACTTTTAAATCCGGACAGCACAGAAGGTTTTCAAATAAATGCCGGATTACGTATACGAGGAGGGTGGAGCCGCCATCCTGATAATCCAAAGCATGCGTTCAGATTGTTCTTCCGCGACACCTATGGGAAAGGGAAGTTAAAGTATCCCATGTTCGGCAATGAGGGTGTTGATGAATTTGATAAAATGGATCTGAGAACAAGTCAAAACTATTCATGGAGCTATCCGGGACATCAGGGTGAATATAATATTATGAACCGCGATGTCTTTTCGCGCGACCTTCAAAGGGAAATGGGTAAACCTTATACAAGAAGCAGATATTATCATCTATATATAAACGGGTACTACTGGGGTTTATTCCAAACACAGGAAAGACCTGAAGCACGTTTTGCCGCCAGCTATTTTGGCGGAAGTGTTGAAGACTATGATGTGATAAAAATGGATACTGATAATTATACAATTGAAGCCACAGACGGAAATCTGAATGCCTATCAAACACTCTGGAATATGTGTGTTTCAGGATTTCAGAACAATGCAAATTATTTCAGGCTGCTGGGATTAAATTCTGATGGAACTGTTAATCCTTCATATGATGTACTAGTTGATATTGAAAATTTAATCGATTACATGCTGGTAATTTTCTTTGCAGGAAACTTTGACAGCCCAACCAGCAAATTTGGGAGTAACAAAGGTCCTAATAATTTTTATTGTATTTATAATAGAAACGGTAAAGATGGATTTAAATTCTTTGCACATGATGCCGAGCATTCTTTGAGAACAACTGCCGGTGAAGGGCCGGGAATTGGTCTCAATGAAAACCGTGTAAATATCGGCGATTTAAATGACGGTTACAAGATGATTGTGTCAAACTTTTCCGGATTTCACCCGCAATGGCTGCACTACAAATTAACTCAAAATACTGAATATCAAATGCGGTTTGCAGATCATGTTTATAAACTATTTTTTAATGAAGGATGCATGACCCCGGGTAAAGCATCTGCTTTATTTCTTTCCAGGGCCAATGAAATTGATACGGCAATAATTGGCGAGTCTGCACGCTGGGGAGATATGTACATTAATCCGATCGGGACTAAAGATCTATGGCAATGGGCTATCAATGATATTGTGGATAATTATTTCCCTTATCGTACAAATATTGTTTTAAATCAATTAAAAACAGCCAATTTATATCCCAACATTGATCCGCCGGAGTTTATTAATAACGGTCAAGAACTTAATTCAAGAAATCTGGAAGTAGAACCTGGTTATATTTTAAAAATTCAAAATCCGAATAGTACAAACGGAAGCATTTTATATACTCTTGATTCAAACGATCCAAGAATAATAGGCGGGGGAACATCAGGATCAGCCCAAGACGGCGGAGACGAAATTGAGATCCCGATCAATTCTACAACTGTAGTTAAAGCACGTATTAAAAATGGAGCAGCGTGGAGTGCACTTCATGAAATAATTCTTTTTACAGGCGAGGAAACATCCAATCTTAAAATTACCGAGATTCATTACCATCCTCTTGACAGCATTGCTGTGGGCGATACAATAAATGATGACGAATATGAATTCCTTGAGTTAAAAAATATCGGTGCCACTCCTATTAATCTCTCTCTGGCATTTTTTACAGACGGTATTACATATATTTTCCCGGAAGGGACAACTATTGAATCTAATAACTTTATTGTCTTGGCTTCAAATCAACAGGAATTTAACAATCGTTATGGATTTATGCCTTTTGGAGATTTCTCCGGACAGTTAAACAATGGCGGAGAGACAATCACTTTAGTTACAGCAGCAGGCGATACGATCTTTTCTATCACTTATAGCGATCAAGCTCCCTGGCCGGCATTACCGGATGGAAATGGTAATTCATTGGTCCCAACAGAGATTAATCCGGCGGGCAATTTAAATGATCCAGCAAGCTGGAGACCTTCATATGCCATACATGGTTCTCCGGGGAGAGATGATTTATTAACTTCGGCAGAGAATCCGCGAAAGGAGATCCCGGAAAGTTTTGAACTTTTTCAGAATTATCCCAATCCTTTCAATCCTTTTACGGAAATTTCTTATGCATTAAGAAATCCTGGCAGGGTATATCTTTCGGTGTTTGATCTTTTAGGCAGAGAAGTAACGGTTTTGGTTAATACATTGCAGAAATCCGGAAAACATAAAGTCCTTTTTTCGGGAGCAAATCTTTCAAGCGGGATTTATTTTTATAGACTGCGGACTACAGACAGAATGATAACTAAGAAAATGATATTGATGAAGTAAATTACGGTACTTTATTCTTACAATATCCATGCCCTTCTATCAAAGATTTTCATCATTGAAATATATATTGATCTCAGAGATTCCTTCAATCCGGTTTAGATCGCCAATAAATTTATCATTTAAATTTTTATTTTTTACATCCGCATAATAGGATAATTCCAATTGTTCTTCCTCGCCCGTCGATTTAATGTTAATAAGATTATATCTTTTGCAATATAAATTTAGAATTGCGATATATGGCGGTTCTTTTAAATTTTCTGATGTAAGATATTTAAACTGCAGCAGGTATTTTTCCTTATTTTTAGAAAAAAGATTTGTTCTTGTTAAAATAAGCAGTACGCAGCCGATAATGATAGTACCTAAAAAAGCAATCATGTGTAAACCAACTCCGGCAGCCATTCCAATTGCTAATGAAAAGAATATGTAAACAATATCCATTGCTTCTTTTATGGGTGTTCGAAATCGAATAATTGACATGGCGCCGACCAATCCGAAAGCCCGGGCAAGATTATTACCGATAGTCATAATTACGATAGCTGTTATCATCGATAAAATCACAAGCGAATGAATAAAAGAGAGAGAATATCCGTCTCCTCTGTATGTCCATCGATAAAATAAAGCAATTATTAAGCTGCAGATTAAGGATACAGCAATATTCTCTATAACCGCACCGACCGTTAAAGAGAAACTAAGAATATTTTCAAAATCACGAAGCATTTTTCTTTAAAATGATATTTTGTGCTGAAGATTGAGAAAGATTTAAATTAGATAAAGCTAATTTCTTGGATTTACCGGCATTATCATTGCCATCCATACATATTACATATTTTGAAACTGACCTTCTATTTAATCCGTATTTAATAATTATATCGCGGAGCCAGGATGGAATAGTATGATTAAATTTTATTTCAATTATTATTTTATTTTTTAATACTTTCTGTAATTTCTTTTCCTCGAACATATTCTTATAATTAGAAGAAGATAAAAACCGAAGATTTTTATCAAATGTAATTCTCAATGAGTTATCAAACTTGCTTATGAAAGCTTCGCGTTCATAAGTTATGAGTGAAACAGGCCTAAGATTATCTTGAATTAAATAGGATAAAAACAGTTTTGCATTTTCAATTGCTTTATTGGATTCGTTGCAAATGATCAAATTTTTTACGTCGCGGATTTCAAATAATCTATTCAAATCCTGATATAACAAAGGTGCCCGAAATTTAGAAACATAATCTCCGTTTTTTCTTTTAATTTCCAAAAAAGCAATTTTACCTGCAGCATCATTGTCATAGATACGTATTCTTATTTTCTTTCTGTTTTTTACGCCATCTATTTTTTCAAAATAATACTTTAGTTTGGGAGTATCGAAATATAAACTCCTTACGGTATATTCTTTACTTTTATTCTTCAGGGCATTTTTATCCGGAACAAGATAGGGGATTATTTCATTTTTAATTTTTTGAAATTTTGTTACAGGTATTAAATATTTATACTCTAAACGCATTTAATTTCTTAGAATAATTCCGAGTTAAAAATTCTTTTAATGTGCTCTGCTATGGGAATGCTTCCGCATTCTACTTTGCACTCCACCATTAAACCGGGCATTAGATTATTTTGAGAACCCTTAATAACAGCCAAAGCTAAAACAACCGGTTTATAAGAAAGATATTCTATTGAGTTGTTCATTCTATTTGATTCTACGGTTATTTCGTCCAAGCCTGAAATTATTTTTATCCATGTTTTTGAATTCATGAAACTCTTTTTCAGAAGCGGAACAGGAAATGATACTACATAAGCACTTGTATCCGAGATGATCAGCAGGGTATCTCCCTCCGGTATCCACCTGACGAAGCCGTTTATAGGCGAAATTAAGTTATAACCAGCCGATTTTTTCTCAAGAATAGTAATTTGTTCTTTCAGAGCAGCTATTTGCGATTTTATTAGATCTATCTGTTCCTTTTTCTCACCGGTAAGAACAGTTTGTAATTGCGCTTCTGCAACTTTTACTGCCGTTTCATCAAGCTCAAGCGTAGTTTGTGAAATTTCTAATTCTTCATCAGAAATAAGTTCCTTTTCATGAAGTTTCTGCTTCCTAAAGAATACTTTTTTGTCCAATTCTGTTTTTTTAACTGCAAGATCAAGATTATCTTTTGCTTCTTTGACTAATGATTCCTTCTCGCCGCTTGAACTTTGCTTCAATAATGAATGTGCAATATTCAATTCTCCCTTTAATGAAGTCAAATTATATTCAAGAACGTCAGAAATAATTGATCCTATTGTATCATATTTTGAAATTATAGTTCCAATAGTAATTTGCGGATTGATATAAAACTTAGCGTTGTCACCCCTTTCAAATTCCAAAACCGAATAGCTTTTACTGGTTCCGGTAATGTTATTTTTAAAAAGTATTTGTAACGGACTATTCATGCCTTTAATCATAAGCCATTCTTCTGCAGCCAGGACTTTCCCGGGAACACTGAAACTATAAGGCAGTTTTAATGGAAGTATTAGAATTATAAGAAGAATAATTATTGATAATAGAAGAATTGCTTTAAATAAAGTCTTGGAAGGTAAGGAACGGGGATTAAAATAATTATAAAGCATAATGCCGATATTCAAATAACATAAATAAAATATAAATTTAAGATTTGAAAAACTACTCTTGCTATTCGATTTTTTTCAAACATCTTTTCTTTTGATATACCAGCACTTTTCATTACACTGTAAAATTCGGTAATATTTAATAAGTTCATTTCATTAATACCATTTTCTTTACTTCGAAAATGACTTTGGATCTTTAAGCTGTACAGATAAATATTGCTTAATAAATATTTCCCCCTTAAAATTCAATATCATAAACTTCAGCCGGCTGTATTTTATCTGCAAGAATTGACAATTCTATCCTTCGATTTATAAAACTTCAATTCTACATTGGTTTACTTCGGCAAGAGATCTATCATTCAATAACTTAGGAAGAGATGTTTTATTGAGATCATAAAGGATTGCTCACCCTAATCATCCGCCGATTTAAAAATTCATATAAAATTATTTTTTCTCTTTATTAAAATAGCAAAAATTTTAGTTTTTTTCGTAATATTTACTCATTTATAAATTTATAAGAAAAAATTTTCATTTCGGCTAAGAGTTTGTTAACTTTTTTTCTCGAGCGACTTTTATTAGTGAATCAATAAATTGGATTTTTAATATCACTCTAATTTATTCCGCACTCTTCATATTGTTTCTATAAGAACATTATCCGACTGCTAATCCAGCAAAAGCATTGCCAAGCAAAAGGGGAGGGGGAGAAAAATATCATTGAACAGAAAATGTGAGCTATGAACATTTAGATACTAGTAAAATATGAATTTTATAAAAAATAAACTTGAATTCAAGGTATACATATGTAAACAATTTATTTGGATTAATTGCAATAAAATTCAAATAATAACCGATTTGAGTAAAATAGGAAGGTCCCTATGCCTACAAATAAATGTTACAAGAAAAATATGGATCATTTTAGGAATATAGATCATCTTAAGAATTTACCGCACAATAGGCCTTAGAAGAAGTTTTTTATATATGGATTCAAACAAAAATAGTCTAAGAAATTTTTTGAAACGCAAGAATCAAACATGTAATATTGTTCCGGAGGAAGATATTTTTATCAGATTAATAACGGGTAATCATTGCTAGTTAAAAAAATGATATTATTAAAATAGTATTATTTGGCACTATAATGACACAGATACATTTACTTGAATTAGTATTAATTGGATTTTTTAATATAAATCATTACCATTAGTATGTTTGCCTGCTCTGAAAATGCAAAACGATAATGGAGATGGAATTAAAGCCCATCCGGTTATTGCTTAAGATTAGTTTGAAAAAGGGAAGAATACGGAAAAGTTTTAATCATTTAATTTCCCGGGATCATAAAACATAAAAATGTAGGAGAGGATATTAACGTGATACTTAAAATATATTACAGTATTAGTCTGCTGCTATTTTTCTCCTGTTTGTCATCAGCTCAGGATTCCGAAGCTGTAATTTTACACTTTGATCCCGACCGCGGTTTTTTCGAAAATAATTTCGATTTGACTCTTTCATCAACACCACCCGGTTTGATAATCAAATACACTAAAGATGGTACAGATCCGACAACATCATCAACCTCCATTCATGGTACTTCACCGGTTACGATTCATGTAGATCCCGCAATTACTGACGGCAGGGACAGAGCACCAGGCTATTGTGTGCGGGCTGTGGCAATTCAGGCAGATACAGCTGCAACAAAAGTTAAAACTCACACTTATATTTTTGTTAATCGTGCTGTGGAATTATCCCCCGATGGCTTGCTGCCGGGTCCTGGTTGGTTAAATATAAATAATAGCAGCGGACAAACTATTAGCTACGGTATGGATCCCGAGGTTTGCAACAACAGCCTGTATAAAGACAAAATTGCCGCTGCCCTAACTGATATTCCCACCTTTTCTATGGTCATGGATTTAAAGGATCTCTTTGATCCGACAACAGGAATTTATGTTAATGCGACAGAATACGGGCTGGAATGGGAACGTCCTTGTTCCATTGAATTGATTTATCCGGATGGAACCGAGGGATTTCAAATTAATTGTGGTGTACGCATCAGAGGGGGCTGGAGCAGGAATAATTCAAATCCAAAGCGTGCTTTTCGGTGGTTCTTTCGTTCAGAGTATGGAGAAGGTAAACTCCGTTATCCTTTATTCGGAGATGAAGGTGTTGATGAATTTGATAACATGGATTTACGGACAGCAATGAATTATTCGTGGAGTTACGGTGCAGAAGGTCCGGAAAAAAATACGTTTCTTCGCGACGAATTTTGTCGTGATTTACAGCGCGATATGGGGCAGCATTATACCCGAAGCCGGTATTATCATTTGTATATCAATGGTACATATTGGGGATTATATGAAACTCAAGAGAGATCCGAAGCATCGTTCGCTTCGGACTACTTGGGTGGGACACCTGAAGATTATGATGTTATTAAGGTTAATGGCGGTTATTTAGGTCCCTTCGTCATTGAAGCGACAGATGGTACTCTGGATGCATGGCACCGTTTATGGGACGCTTCCATGGAAGGTTTCGAAACAAATGAGGCATATTATAAAGTCCAGGGTTTGAATCCTGACGGTACTCGTAATCATGATTATGAAGTTCTATTTAATGTAGATAATCTTATTGATTTTATGATCAATGTTTTTATTACCGGTGACGGGGATGGTCCTGCTTCGTCATTTACCAATGGCCCTAATAATTTTTACTCCATCTATAACCGAAATGGAGACACCGGATTCATCCATTTCCGCCATGATGCTGAACATACATTAGGTGCTCAATTGTGGGCAGAAGATCGAACAGGTCCATTTGGTATCGGAGGAGTCTTTGAAAAATCAAATCCCCAATGGATTCATGAAAAACTTTGTGAAAATCCGATATATGTGGACCGGTTTGCCAATCATGTTTATAAGCATTTTTTCAACGGAGGTGCCGTAACACCGGAAGCAAATCTTGCCCGGATACTAACAAGAAAGAAACAAATTGACCTGGCGATCATTGCAGAATCTGCACGTTGGGGAGATTCAAAACGAGAACCGGCTTTTACCCGTGACGATGGCTGGATTCAGGCTGTAAATTATATTATCGAAGATTTCTTACCCAGCCGCACGAATGTTGTTCTAGAACAATTACGATCAAAAGGATGGTATTCTCAAATCGATCCGCCGGCTTTTAACTCTGAAAGCAATTTAATTTCCAAGGGATTTCAATTAACAATGACTGCCCCCAGGGGTCAAATCTATTATACGATAGATGGGACGGATCCATACCAACCTCTTGATGGTTCGACAAACTATTCAACTCTTATTATGGAAACTGCGTCAAAAAAAGTAATTGTACCTACGGCA
>CAYSGP010000417.1:0-2947 GCA_964430095.1 uncultured Ignavibacteriaceae bacterium | reverse complement strand
AAGCATCAACAGAAGGATTTAACGCAAAAATGTTCCCTAAATATCCATTAAATTTATTAAGATTTTGAAAAGCAAGAATTTGGTTCCGGGGAAGTACATTTTCCATATAATCCTTGCTCTCGATAACTTCAGGTCTGATCTTGTAAGGGATTCTGATTTTCCTTTTAAGGAAGTTTATTGTATCATCGAAAAAGTCAGAAAGTAACGTTTGAAAAATCGAGGTTATGCAACGTTTTCCACTTTTGATTTCTTTTTTGTTCTCTTTAGCGTTCTTCAGGAATATGATTTTTAAATTAGAATTTTTAGTAAGAAAGTAATCGGAAACGATAGCAAATGACATTGGTTTTTCATAAAGATTACTTATGAAATCTGTAAGAAATGACTGATTAGCGGCAATGATGCGGATTTTAGGATTGGCCTTTTTGTCTTCCAGTTTTCTTCCAAATACTTTTTCATATTTTTCCCTACCTTCAACACTTTTCAGGCTGATGATTATTGTTTTTGAAATTTCTAGAAAGTCGCTCAGCTGTTTCAACAAATATTTATATCCCTTGCCAACAATTCTTATCATGGATTATACCTATTTATGGTTTATTTTTGTATTGCAAACATATAATGGCTCTAATTAGGCATAATCCTTCCTATTTGACTTAAAAATTGATTCTAAATGTAATGAAATAAATGTTTAACAAAGTAGCCTTTTCTAATTATTATTTGAGAAAAAGAAGAGATTTAAGGGAAGATGGCAAAACCTCAATTGATACGTTAATTAAATTGAGAAGAAAATTAAAATTGATAAGACTATTAATATATTATAAAAACAATAGTTCTTCAATTGGTCTGAACTTCATATTTAAAGTGCAGAAAACGCAGATTTAAATTTTTGAAACTTTATTGTTTATCTATACGATTTTATAACATTAGTATGAAATATAGAAGCGAAGATGACTACAAATATGAAAAAGATTCCATTAGCTTTCGGAAACGCATCAATTGAGCTGGAAATCCCTGAGAGGAATATCTCCAGCATTATTCTGCCTTCGGAACCTGAAATAAAAGAAGAAGCGGATTTTCTGATTAAAAAAGCGCTTCAAAATCCCATAAAAAGCAAGAGACTTTCGGAAATTGTAAAACCCGGTTCAAGGATTGTAGTCATAGTAAGCGATGTCACAAGGCCGACTCCGACCGCAAAAATACTTCCTCTTCTGCTTGAAGAGCTTTATCTAGGGGGAGCAAAAAACGAAAACATTAAGATCGTTTTTGCCCTTGGACTTCACCGCTTACAGACTGAGGAAGAATGCATACGACTTGTAGGGAAAGAAGTCTTCGAAAACATAAGATGCATTCAGCATGACAGGGAAAGATGCAGGTTTCTTGGGGAAACAAGTTTCGGAACACCTGTAGAGGTCTTTGAAGAAGTGCTTGATTCCGACCTTATCATAAGTACCGGAACACTGGAATTTCACTATTACGCTGGGTATGCAGGAGGAGGTAAGGCTATCCTCCCTGGAGTCAGTTCCGAAAAGTCTATACTTTCGTACCATGGCTTTTACAGCAAGCTCTTTGAGGGTATCCCTCTTTCAGGTAGAGTCGATAGTCCAGCAAGACAGAATATTGAGGAAGCTGCAAGGATTGCAGGCCTTAATTTTATACTCAATGTCGTAATCAACGGTAAAAAAGAGACAGTTGCTGCTGTTGCAGGGGATTTTGTCGAGGCTCACAGGAAAGGAACGGAAATTGTAGATTCCATGTACAAGGTAATTGCAGAACCCGCTGATGCAGTAATAGTCTCCTGTGGCGGCTTTCCAAAGGATATCAACCTTTTCCAGGCGACAAAGTCCCTTGAAAACGCACTTCCTGCCGTCAAAAAAGGAGGTTCGATAGTTCTGGTGGCCGAATGTGCCGAAGGAATCGGAGATCAGGTCTATGAGCGCTGGAATAGGGAATGCAAGACTCCTGATGAAGCGGTAGAGAGATTCAGGAAGTGTTTTGAGTTTGGTGGTCATAAAACTGCTGTTGTCGGGAGGGCTGTAAAAGAGTTCAAACTTTATCTTGTCTCAAAGCTTCCTGACGCAGATAGCAGAAACTCTTTTTTCATCCCCACAAAAAGCATGAAGGAAGGACTTGAAATGATTCTTTCCGAAAATCCGGAGGCTAAAATTCATATTATGCCTGATGGAGGGCGAACCCTGCCTGTAAAGAGTCCAGAGGAAAATTATAGATATAATGTATAAAGTGAAATATAAATCCTGTAAGGAAAGCAAAATCAGGAATGGTTAAAACCAGAGCATATGATCCACGATTAATAAAGGCTAAAAGCATATCTGAATTGCCTTTATAGCGGTTTCTATATTTTAGTTATTAAATTATATTTATTTATTTATTTATTTAACCATTTATTTATTTATTTATTTATTTATTTATTTATTTATTTATTTATCTGTCTACCAATTTATCGGTTCATTTATTATTTATTAATTAATATTATTATTTATTATTCAACATAAATATCTATTAATTAATATTATTATTAATTCATATTATTCTTTATTAATTAATTATTTATACAACTATACGTTATCAAAATGAAAAACATCGGCATTAACATGGCTACAAATATAAAACAGATACAAATGGCATTCGGAAGCACTGCAATTGAGCTGGAAATCCCTCAGAGAAATATTTCAAGCATCATTCTGCCTTCGGAGCCTGAAAAGAAGGAAGAAGCAACTTTTCTAATCAAAAAAGCGCTCGAAAATCCCATAAATAGCAAAAGGCTTTCTGAGACTATAAATCCGAATTCCAGGGTTGCAATTATAGTAAGCGACGTTACAAGGCCTACTCCGACTGCAAAGATCCTGCCTCTTCTGCTTGAAGAGCTTTATCTGGGAGGGGCAAAAAACGAAAATATATGCATTGTCTTTGCTCTTGGGCTCCACCGCCAGCA
>CAYSGP010000416.1:0-8144 GCA_964430095.1 uncultured Ignavibacteriaceae bacterium | reverse complement strand
TGATAAAACAGAATCATCAATGACATTAGTAATTATTAAGGAAGATGAGTTAAGAATTTCAAAATCTCTCTTCAATTCATTTGAAAAATCTTTTAAAGAATTTTTAGGATCATAAATCCCTAATGATTGAGCTCCGTATTCTCTATTCGAGGGAAAGATAAAAATATCGGCAAAATTTTTCGCAATTACTTTCTTATCATTCAGAAGTTCAAATTCGATTCTCTCTATTTTTGGTACAGATATATTCTTCAGTTTAAACATTACAGATTCAATTTCCTGAACTTCACCAATTTTGATTACCGGTAAGCGGATTGATCCCGAATCTCCCGAACTCGCCCTCCAAAAAACTATGAGAGATTTTAAATCTTCACTGCCGAAATGAGAAAAAAATATTTTTATTTCAATTTCTTCATTATCATAATAATTATACTTGGAAGGTCTGGGGATAATCACATCCTGCTGCTGAATTAATGGAATTTCACCCGAATAGATCTTATAATTTCTCCACATATCCAGGAGGCCGTTGCATTCCCAGTTTATATCTGTAAACTCGGTTATAACATAACCCCGGAATTCCGTGTTCATTCTGATTGTTTCAATCTCATATTTGAGCGCTCTGAACTGCGCGCGCTGACTTTCTTCCGCAAGTTCATCGTATGAATTAAAAATTTCATTATACCCGTACTCAATAAATCTTTTCTGAAAGCCAAGCGGAAGCGAGACATCGATATCAAGAAATTTTCTTTCAATCCACCAGGGAAGTTTTTCGGGAAGTTTCGGGAGTCCCCAATTGCCGAATTCCGAAAGAACCAGCGGCTCATCGCCTGTTTCTTCTGAATCGCCCGATTTGCCGAAAAGCCAATCGGGCTTTGCTGAAAGTTCATGAATGGTCTGATCGAATTCTTCTTTGTTGTCGGGAATTGATGAATAAGTATGGAAATCATTTATATCCGTTTTTAAATGGAAATTTCCGTAGCATGCGCTGTTGTCTACCGTTAATCTGCCAACGGCTTTTTCTTTTACCCGGTTGAATTCGTTCAGCAGCCACTCACGCTGCTCTTGTTTCTTCAGATCTATCCCCCAGCTTTCATTAATTAAACTGATGACCGCGAGCGAAGGATGATTCCAGTCTCTATCAAGCATTTCATCAATTGTTTTTGAAGCGCGTGCAGCAGCTTCCGGAGTAAAAACATCCCAGCTAGGGATTTCATACCAGATCAATATCCCCGCTTCATCTGCCGCTTTCAAATAAACAGGATCGGGAACTTTGATGTGGCATCGCAGCATATTCAAACCGAGCTTTTTTGCTTTCAGCATTTCAATACGGATATATTCTTCTGAAGGTGTCGTATAAATTGTTTCCGGATAAAAATCCTGGTCAAGCGCACCGATCAGATAGAAGGGCTTTCCATTTAAATATAGATTTTTATTTTTTGCTTCGATTGATCTGAAGCCGAATGCATCGGAAAATTTATCTTCTCCCAGTTCGGCCTCGATGATATAAAGATCGGGGTTTTCGAAACTCCACAACTCAGGATTTTTAATGCTTCCGTTCAATACAATTTTACTTTGATCACCGGCGATTTCCGGAATCTTTGACCATAGAATATTCCCGTCTTCATCTTTAATAACTACTTTCATTATTTGATCGGAAGCAGGTTTGTTTAAATCGATATTAATTTTGAACGATCCGTCTGCAGAAGATGTTATGTGCAGCTTTTGAATATATACTTCAGGCTTAATAATGACAGACGCATCCTGCCAGATCCCGCTTGTCTGTACATACCAGCTTTGCTTGCCGTGAGGAATATCCCGGTAGCTTATTCCTTCAGTTCCCTTCTCATCATTAACAGGATCTAAAACCCTGACGATAATTTCATTAGCGCCTTTCTTAATATCCTTCGTAACATCAAATTGAAAAGGAGTATAGCCTCCCTCGTGCATTCCGACGGATTTTTTATTTATAAATACATCTGCCAGATAATCGACTGCATTAAATTTTATTAAAACAATTTTCCCTTCATCGGTTGCAGGAACCGAAAAAATTTTTTTGTACCAGCCGATGCCCTGGTAATCCCTGAGATCCTCAAACTGAGCTTGCCATGAAAGAGGGACTTTAGCAGATCTCCACTTTGCCTGAGCCAAAGCTTCGATAGTCAAATTGTTTTCAGGATCTGCCGTGAAATCCCATTCGCCGTTAAGAGAGAGCAGCTGAGCATAAGTCAGGGGAAAAGTAAAAAGGAAAAGGGAAAAAGGAAAAAGTAAGAAGGAAAAATATTTGGAGCAGGGCATAAAAATTATTTTAGGAGAATCATTTTTTTTGAAATCATCCTGTTATTATGTTCAATTCTGTAGATGTAGACTCCGCTGGATAAATTTTCTGCATTAAAGGAGAATGAATGCGGACCGGTATCTAAATTCCCGCTGACTATCTCCGCAATCTCATTTCCAAGAATATCATACACTTTTAATACTACTTTTCCGGCGGAAGGCAGATTGAATTTTATATTTGTAGATGGATTAAAAGGATTGGGATAATTCTGGAGCAGCTCAAATGACCCCGGTTTATCCGATGCAACGTCTCTAATACCTGTAACTTGAACAATTGAATCAGTAAGAAATAAAATTTTTGTTGTGAACGCATTTAAAGAAACCTGAACGCTTGATAAATTTTCAGGCAGTCCGGAAATAACCTCCCCGGTTATTAAATCCGTCAAATAGTAAGTTCCTGATGAATCAAGATTAAGCCCGGAAACAGGTAAAACTAGATTTGCATTGACAGCGGCTGATCCCATATTCAAAACAATAAAAATATTTTGTACAGCGCTCCATCTCCGGAAAGCAAATACGGAATTTCCCGGACTAACAGATATTTCCTGGTAATCACCTTTATAAAGAGCCGGAAGTTTTTTTCTCCATTTTATTAAGTTTTGGTAGTAGTCAAATAAATTATATTGATCATCATAATCGAGAGGAAATCCGGGATAGAAAATAAATTCGGTTTCATAAGGATGCCCTGATACCCCAATCTCCTGGCCATTATAAATTAAGGGTATCCCATGAAGTGTAAATTCCAAAGCGGCAGCCATTTTTGTTCTGTTTAGTCCATGATGAGTAATGAAATGGAACAGATCATTATTCTCTAGAAACCGCAGTACTTTTGCATCAGGCGAAAAACCGTTTCCATTATTAGTAATTGCGTCTCTCAAAAGAGTTGATCTTTGGCTTTGACTTTGATAATTAAAAATAGTCGGATTGGCATTGGGGTTATAATCTGTCTGCCAGGTCCAATGCGATACCCAACTTTCTTCAGGGTACCAATCATACGCAGCATCAAAATTTTCATCAAAGGTTTCCGGACGCGTAGCTTTATCTTCAGCCAACATTAAAATTTCCGGTTTGATTCTCTTTAAAACCAATCTGAGTTCTTTCATGAATTCCGGCCGTCGGGCATTAACACCCCAGACGGCATCAAAGCGGTATCCATCTACATCAAATTCTCTAATCCAGTAAGCTGCGGCTTCGGTAATCCATTTCCGGACTTCAGGATTATCATAATTTAAATTAGGCAGCTCATTCCAGAAATAATTAATAAATCCCTGATAATGATGGTAATGCTGGGAATACGGAGCGGTGTCTTCTTCTCTTTGATAAAAATCATAATAGTGTGAGTTCTTTCCATACTGAACAGAGCTTTGTGCATAAGGATGACGGATTGAAGAATGGTTAGGTACAAAATCGAAAATGATTTTCAAGCCGCCGGCTTTAGCCGTTTGAATTAAATTTTTAAGTTCATCAACAGAGCCGGCATCACTTCTCACTCCAAAATAATCAATGACATCATAACCCTGCCCGCCATAGTATGTTTTATAAACGGGCTGCAGCCAGATCGTATTCACACCAAGCCGGACAAAATCGGAAATTTTATTTGTTATTGTATTGAAATCATTGTCATTGCTTTGATTCCCATTAGCAAAAATGTAAGGAGTTATTTGATATATTACTACCGAATCGATCCATGATGCATAATCATTTTTGATATCAAAAGGTCTTATGCCGTTTGAATCAAGAATTACAAATGTTCTGCTTTTAACTGTATCGCCTTTTGATGAAAAAGTAAGCAAATCAAAATAATATTCCCCGTATGGAAGATTGGCAGATAAAGAGAAAGACGCTGCAGAATCAGCAGATGATCCGATTGAAACATGAGCAGGATTGTTAACATCTTCAATCCACAAAAAAGATAGAGCGGAAGTATCGGGATTTTCAATAACCGCTGCATGCAGATTAACATCTCTCCCGTTTACCGCTGCATATGCATAAATTTCCGGACGGATATTATAACCAAGAGTTAATTTTAAAGTGTCGGATTCAAAGGCGCCCGCTTTTATTAAAACTCTGCTTATACCTTCATTTAAAATAACCGGGATTGAAAAAGAGCTGTCCGCAAAATTAACAGCAGCATTAATTTCAATATCATTCAGGAAAAGAGTTACTTCAGAATTGAAGAAACCGTTAAGCCTTCCATTTATATTCTGCTCTCTCGACCAGACTGCTGCATCTCTTTTATGGATTTCAATTGACTGTGGAATAATTTCAGAGGTAAATAAGCTGTAAGAAAATAAAGAAATAATTATGAATTTCATTGTGAAGGTTTACGCTTTTTTCCTCTCAGTGGAACTCTGTGTAACTTTTCCTTAAAATCAGTTAAACAGAGAATTTCAGATATCATTTTGTTAGATTTTTTTTAATCTTAATCATAATCGTAATCTTAATCTATCCTAAAGAAGAAATCTGGATTAAGAGAATAAGATTAGGATTAAGAATATCATGCTTAACTATACTTGCCGTAAGTTTTTGCTACTTCGACCATTTTGAAAATATTTGCATCCGGAGTATCTCTGCCGCATTGATCTCCGGTGGAAAGAATAAAGCCTCCATCGTATCCTACCGTATCAATTAACCTTTTGCATTTATCTTCGACTTCCTGCGGCGTTGCAGTAAGCATAAAATCCGTAGTATTAATATTCCCCTTTATACAGAGTTTATCACCGACAATTTTTTTCACTTGAGCCAAATCAATATTTCCTGTAGGAGGTTCTTCCATCGGCTCCATCGATGCAAGATCGCTCTCCTTGGCTGCAATTTCCACAAGCGGCCATGACTTTCCGCAGATATGGAGGTGAGAAATAATTCCGGCTTCTTTGCAAAGTGTCGAAGCCTTCTGGATGAAAGGAAGTTCAAACCTTTTGAAAATACCGGGTGAGCTTACACTTAAGCTTGCACTGGAACCGCCGAGCATTATTACATCTGCTTTTGCTTTCAACATAGCTTTAACATTTGCAATTGCCCATTCCAACCAGTATTCATGCACCTTCTCCATAAATTCCGGTTCCATCATAAAATCCATGAAGCACTGCTCAAATCCCCCCTGCCTGTTATGGAACCACCAATCCTGGAAAACCGGCACCATCCCCATGTAAATTCCGTAATCTCCAATTACAGCTTTATCATGGTATTCATCTTCCCATTTCCAATCGCTCAGTCCCATCTGCAGCTGCATCTTTTCAAAATCCTGATGAAGATCTTTTATCGGTTTTTCTTCACGCCAGGGCGGTTCATCTGCAAAATACATTTCCTTTTCAGTCATGATCCCTTTGGAAGTTCTGCAGATTCTTTCAACAAGTTTTCCTTCCTGCGCATCGATTATTTTACTTTCAAAATCAGGACGACCTTCCGGACCAATCTGCTTAAGACCGCCGTACATATAAAATCCATCCATGCCGAAATATTTTACCGCATTAAGATAAACTTCTCCATGAGTAGCTGAAGTCCATCCGTTATGCTCTCTTCCGTCAAGATGAATTTCATAAAAAGGTCTGCCGTCAAGACGGTCAGGGACCATTACGGAAATATCCGGACTAACTGGGACATAATCTGCTTTTTCTCTCCGCATGGCGGCTAGAATTCTTTCTTTCGAAGTCATTATAATTTATCCTCAGTTCACATTATCTTTTAGGTAATCTTCCCCAGCCGTCTAATAAATTTATTAATCTATCATAAGAACGTTTTGTTGTACTATCCTCTCTTATCAAACCGCCGTTTTTTATGTGGGGGCGGAAATCGGAAAAGTCGTACCAATTTACTGCTTTTATTGAAGGACGGCTATAATAAATTGTATAAACCTGTTCCAGCCAATCAGCCTGCAGCTCTTCATCCCAATGACGGTGCCATTTATAAGGTTCATCCGGAAGTTTCATTTCACCTTTGGCTATCATTTCCTCGGACGGACCGGATGTAGTTCCCAATTCAGTTATATATATCGGCTTTTGAAATTTTTCCAGCCGTTCAATTAATCTTACAATATCCGAAAGATCTCTATCAGGAAAGTAAATCTGAATTCCAAGTACTTCATATTCTACACCGGAATTGTGAAGATCCTCAATAAATTTTCTGGGGGAACGAAGCGGCCGGGCTGCTTCCATTCTCGCCATTCTTCCCATTGCAGCATATTCCGCCCACGGCGAACAATTGTTAAGAATACGGATTACATTAGGGTTTGTTTCTTTGGTTTTGTCGCAGGCCAGTTTCACTATTTCGGTAATCTGTTCGGGAGTATGATTATGAATATTTGCCCAATCGTGATATTCATTTACAACTTCCCACTGCAGCACTTTGTCTCCGTAATGGTTCACTAAATCCTTAGTATGTTTTTCAACATACTTTTTTAGTTCGCTGAAATTTTTATTCTTTAGCCATTCGGGAGTTACAATAGGATGGAACCAGAAAAGCGGTCTTCCCTGAATTGTTACATTATTTTCTGAAAGCCAATTGACAATATTATCCTTAACTCCCCAGTTATAAACACCTTCACGAGGTTCAAATAATTCATACCATGTATCCCATATGTAATGGGTCAGGGTTGCAAAGTTAAATACTTTTTCAAATGCTTTAGTCATATCTTCCGATTTCGCCCAGATGTACTGTCGTGTTTCGCACCCGAAATAAAAATTATCTTTTCTCTTCTGTTTTTCGATTTCGCTTTTTGCTCTTTCAAGTTCAATTTTTTCTCCGGCCCACAAAGCATACTTTAAAGCTTTATCGGAAAGCCCTGCACATTTTTCACCGTCATTTTTAACCTTAGATGCATCATTAAATAATTCTTCAGAGAGAGCAGTAAAATGCTCTGCTTCAGAAGAGAATTTTGTTCCGCCGGATTCATATTTTTCTTTAATATTTCTATTTCTAAAGATGCGGCTTTTTGCAAATTCAAAATTTAAATTTCCAATTTCCGGAAAATCCTGAACAGTATAATAGTTACCGCCGTTATCTGCGGAAAGCATTAAATATCCGAAACCTTCAACAAACCATTTTGCATTCACCGAAAATTCTTTATTACCCATATCTTCCGGAATTACTACTCCGTCCTGAGATATTTTTACAGATGATTTAAAAGGATCTTCGTTATTATCGGCTGCATAAGCCCAATTTAAAGCCGGCATCCAGGGATGTGGATATGGGCGTAAAACAAGATTTTTCCCGGTCCCGGCAAATACCGCCGAAATTTTCCCAAAGGGAACTGCAGATATTGCAGCAGCTCCGGCAGCGGTTTCCTTCAAAAATGATCTGCGGGATAATTTTTTCATGCATCCTCTGCAAGTTGTTGGAGTACCTTAATTACCATTAATACTGCCCCATTTTTCCTTCAGTCTGAGGAGACGGTCCGCTGCAGATTTTTCTTCCCCATTTACCGATCTAAGAAGACCGCCTTTATTAAGAAAGGCAAAAGGATCGACAAAATCATACCAGTTAGCAGCTTCAATATCAGGTTTACTGTATGCATAACTAAAAATATATTCTAACCAGTTGGCTTGTAATTCTTCATCCCAGTGTCTGTGCCATTCGTAAGGATACATTGAGTAGTCCCCCGGATCCGGATCAATGAATTCCAGCTTCAAACCAAATGAAGGTGCACCTACTTCAGACAGATGAATTTTCTTTCCGAATTCCAGGTATCTTTCAATATTATTTATTGTATCGGCTGACGATCTCATTGAAAAATATACCTGCACCCCGATAATATCAAAATCTACCCCGGCTTTCATTAATTCTTTAATAAATTGATGCGGAGTTCTCTGTTTATA
>CAYSGP010000415.1:0-6207 GCA_964430095.1 uncultured Ignavibacteriaceae bacterium | reverse complement strand
ATTGAAAAACCGACTCCTACCGAAGCGGAACAAAGTTTAATAATCCCGGGGCTCCGGTCCAGTCATTATTTATGCTTTTTCGGCATACATGTTTTAACTCCTGCTGTATTTGATATTTTAGGTTTTCTGCTGGAAAAAAGCAATGATATTAAGAGTATAACTCTCTCTTCTGCTTTAAATGAATTAACAAAGAAAGAGCAATATCTTGCCTTCGAATATCCCGGCATGAGATACGATCTCGGATCAAAATACGGATTATTTACTGCTCAAATCGCTTTGGCACTTAGCGGAACCGACAGAGATTTTGTGCTTACAAAAATGCTCGAACTTCTGGGTCAAAAAGAGTTAAGCTACTATAACAGCAAAGCAGAATAATGTCATCAATGAACGGCTTAACCGAATTAATCACCTCTAAAAATGTCCAGATCAGGGATACTTCTTTAGATGATTACTGCCGGAACTTACCGCTTGAAAAACTTTTAAATGAATGTGAAATTCTCGAAATTTTCTGGCGTGAAAGCGATAATCTTTATGAACGGGTTAGAAGCCTGTTTTTTCTTTATTCAATATACAGGTTTCATCTTTCCGATAAGGGAATAAAGGAGAAAGGATTAATTCCGTTTGAAGGATATGATCATCTTTTGAATAGAAGATATACTGAAGCGATAGATGTATTCCGGAATTCAATTAAAAAAAACGGGTTGAATGACTGCATTTCAAGCGCACTTGCAAAAACTTATCATGGACTCGGATTTCAGACTCTTGCCGACCAGGTTAGAAAAAGCGTAAAATCTATTAAAGGAAATAATTGGATGTTCAGAATAGGGCATCCGGACGATCATCCTTTAAGGATAAGAAAAGAATTATATGAAAATATTTCCGTGGGAAATTTATTTCCTGTTTTACATGAGCAGACTCCTGTCCGGATGGATTTATCCCACAGCGGCTGGAGCGATATATTTTTCCTTGGTATGGATTTTCCTCAGGGAGCCCGTGTAATAAATGTTTCTGTAAATTTAACTGTGCTTGACGACGGCGGGAATAAAAAACCGCAGCCGCCGATCGAAACATTCTTCAGAGTTATAGACAAACCTGTGCTTAGGCTTACCAGCGTCGACCTTGGTGTTACTTCGGAAATAAAATCAATCGAAGAGATTTTTGATTTTGCAAAAGATTATCTCGGGCTGTTGAAAGCTGCCGTTATTGCTTCAGGAATAGTTCCGCCCGGAATGGAGGGAGCCGATCAGCCGTTATCCCAATTATTATCGCGTTTAATTAAACCGGGATGCGGTATTGAGATTGTAAGTAAGGTAAACAATATTCCCAAAGGTTCGCGGTTAGCCGTCTCAACAAATTTACTGGCGTCATTAATTTCAGTCTGCATGCGTGCTACGGGTCAGGTTAAAAGCTTAAAGGGAGAACTGAATGAAGTTGAAAGAAGAATTGTCGCGGCCAGGTCTATACTCGGGGAATGGCTGGCAGGTTCCGGCGGAGGCTGGCAGGACAGCGGAGGAGTTTGGCCCGGAATGAAGCTGATTGAAGGTGTCCATGCATCGGAGGATGATCCTGAATTCGGAATAAGCAAAGGGTGTCTGCTGCCGAAGCATAAAGTTCTTACATATGACGATGTTGCAGAAGAAACTAGAAACCTTCTTCAAAATAGTTTAATTATGGTTCACGGCGGCATGGCACAGGATGTCGGTCCCATTCTGGAAATGGTGACTGAAAAATATTTATTAAGGTCCAAAGCCGAGTGGAATGCAAGAAAAGAAGCTATGATCATTTTTGACCGTATATTGGAGAATCTTAAAAAAGGAGACATAAAAAAAATTGGCCAGTTGACGCAAAAGAATTTTTCCGGACCAATACAGACGATCATTCCGTGGGCAACAAATTTATTTACCGAATCCCTAATCAACAAAGTTGAAGAAAAATATAGAACGGATTTTTGGGGATTCTGGATGATGGGCGGAATGTCCGGCGGCGGTATGGGTTTTATTTTTAATCCGGAAGTAAAAATAAAGGCTCAGGCAGATATTCAAAAATTAATGTCGGATCTGAAGAACGGATTAAAAGATTCGGTTCCATTCGCTATGGAGCCCGTGGTTTATGATTTCGAAATCAATGAGAAAGGTTCTTATTCTGAACTCCTGGAGGAAGAGAAAGCTTTAATGCCCGGCGGTTATTATTCGATCATTACTCCGGAACTTTTAAAGAAGGAAAGCCGTGAATTGACTGCGGTGCAAAGGACTGAGCTGGAAGAGCTGAGCTCCCTTGCGCGCGGCGGTAAAAATTATACTGGCCTGCTTAATTCTTTATTTGATGTAATCCTGCCACAAAAGATTTCAAAGAGTGAAACAAAGGAAAACTTGAATTCATTACTGAAGAAATACGGATTTGATTCAATTCATCATGAACTGATACGCTCGGATTTAAAAAGCGGACGGATTGGCCTAGCTCAGAATAAGCTCCCGGCGAGCACGCAAATTACCGATATAAGTGAAGGCAATGTAAAGGATTTTTCTTCAATAGCTGAAGAGGATTACATGAATACCGGTTTGTCTGCATTAGAGAAAGGGGAAATAGCCGTGGTTTCATTTGCCGGCGGAATCGGGAGCAGATGGACTAAAGGAGCCGGCGTGGTAAAAGCTTTAAATCCGTTCTGCAAGTTTGATGGGAAGCATAGAAGCTTTATAGAAATACATCTTGCAAAAAGCAGAAAAATTAATGAGCTGTGCGGGAAGAAAATTCAGCATGTTTTTACAACTAGCTATTTAACTCATAATCCTATTGAAAATAAATTAGAAGAAAGTAAGAATTATGAGTATAACGGACCCGTTTATATATCTCAGGGAAAATTTATCGGTTTAAGAATGATCCCAATGAAGCGGGATTTACGTTATCTGTGGGAAGAAATGCAGCAGCAGCTGTTGGACTATCAGGCCCAGAAAGTACTTGAAAGTCTGCGGAGCGCATTATTGAACTGGGTTCAGAATGCAGGACAAGGATCTGATTACACCGATAATCTTCCTCATCAATGCCTGCATCCGGTAGGTCATTGGTATGAAATTCCGAATATGCTGATTAATGGTACATTATTAAAAATGATCAATGAAAATCCTGGATTGAAATATTTAATGTCCCACAATATTGATACGCTTGGTGCAAATTTGAATCCTGTCATTCTTGGATATCATGTTAAGAATAATAAAACAGTTACTTTGGAAGTGACTGCAAGACGCATTGATGACAGGGGTGGGGGATTAGCAAAAGTAAATGGGAATTTACGTCTTGTTGAGGGACTTGCGCTCCCGAAGGAAGAGATTGAATTTGATTTGACATTTTATAATACTCTTACATCCTGGATGGATATAGACAAGCTTTTAAAATTGTTTTCATTAACCAGGAAAGATCTGGAGAATGAAAAACTTGTTTTGGAGTCTGTCAGGAATACAGCGGCAAAAATGCCAACATATATTACCATAAAAGAAGTCAAGAAAAGATGGGGGAAAGGGCAGGAGGATATTTATCCGGTTACGCAATTTGAAAAATTATGGGGAGATATGACTGCACTGGCTGAATTGGACTGCCAGTACATTTCAGTTCCGCGTTTTAGAGGCCAGCAGCTGAAAGAACCTGCACAACTGGACGGATGGCTGAGAGATGGTTCCGCAGCATATGTTAATTCAATATGCAAGTGGGAGTAATTATATGGAAAATACCCGCAAAGCGGGATGCGCCTTTGGCGCGGAAGAAGGTAAATGGAAAATGGCCAAATTAGATCATATTCCATTAACCATTTTTCATGACTTTGCATACATAATCCAAAACTGCTTTTAAAGATATTAATGCCGGGTCTTGTTATTATTTGATCGATAACGTTCTAACCATTTCCTCAGTAAGAGGCTTAACAATATAATCCACAACATACTTATTTGATTTTGCTCTCTGCTTGTCCTGCGGATCAGCCGATGATGAATGTATATATATTTTAAATTTATCTTTTATTTCCTGGTCTAGCTTTTCAAAGAGCTTTAAAAATTTCCAGCCCGTCATTGATGGCATATTTAAGTCGAGAAGAATTATTGAACAGAATCCGTTGTCATATTCAGCATGAGCGGATGAAATGTATTTAAATCCTTTCTCCGGGAGAGTAAAGGTTTTAACTTCAATTTCTCCAAGGACATTATTTATCATCATTTTGCATAAAGCATTGCTGACTGGATCATTGTCAATTACAACAAATCGGGAAGTATTTTTCATAAAAAAAGATTCACTCATATTAAAATATTTTGAATTCAATTTTCATTTCCGTTCTTTATTTAATTCTGCAATTTGGTATTTGTTATTCGCACTTAAAATTTTTATGATAATTCAGGAATGCCAGGAAAGAGGTTACAAGCGCAGCGTGAATCAAACATTCCGACAGAAGAATCTTAAGCTCAGCATCTGACATTAACTTCACATCATATCAGAATTATTTCCCTAATGTTTCGATTCAATGCAACTTTTCCAATAGTTGCTTATTCATCTTCTGCCAGAAAAACTTCATTTTATCGATGTTTTTTATGGACTATTTTTTTCACATAACTCAAAAATTTATGCAGGTCAATTTTAAGAGTTAAACGATTTAATTAGAACATTAATGTTGTTAATTGTGTTTGCAGTGTTGTGAAATGCATGATTTTGTTATGAATACAGATGGGGAATTAAAGCGACTGAAAAATTGGTTTAAACATATCGAAATGAATCAAATTTGCAGATATAATTTCTGCCTGCAATAAATGATTCTTTAACATTTTTAATATATAATTTTAATGAATTGTTAAAGCATTTAGTAGAGAGGAATCCGAACCTTTTTAGCACACCCGTAGGGATTCTCCGCCAACGGCGGATCAGCCTCCGACTGAGAACCCTCCACCTTTTGGAATTTGCTTTTTGAGTTTTGGAATTTCCTTTTAGTACACCCGTAGGGATTCGAACCCCAAACCTTCTGATCCGTAGTCAGATGCTCTATCCAGTTGAGCTACGGGTGCAGATTAATTAACAATTAACAATTTAGAATTCAAAAGCTGCTAAATAAAATATCACGTAGCAAAAATAGCATAATAATAATACTTGTTCAATTATTCTTGAAACCCTGTTTATTGAAGATATGCTTAAATCTGCTATTATAAATAAGAGAAACGAATCACAACTAAATTATACTGAAATGCTGATATTGTTCCGGGACAAAATGGAGGGTTTGGTATGAGGAGATTCGGAAGGTATAAAAGCAAGGTAAGTATTTCTCAATATGCCGGAAAACTGTACATCGATCCCGTTTACGGCATTGAGCAGACCTTAATGAAAATTAACTACGCTGTCTTTTCAAGCAGGTGGAATATTGAAGAGCTGCCGGAAGATAATATTTTAAAGATTATCCACCGCGACAGCGGCGATAGTATTCTTCTTGCTTTTAATTCTTTAAAAGACAGAATCAATTTTACAAAATTAATTTATGCCTCAAGAGCCGTTAAACAGGTGGGGAAGGGGATGAATCTTGAGGATTATGCAAATCTGCATGTAAAACCGAAAAAAGAAACTTTAATTGATAAAATATTTCCGGGTATTAAAGAAAATTAAAAAAGACTGCTTCAATCATTTTTATTGCTTCCCTCCTCTCCATAACTCAACGTGAATCATACTCTCAAAAAGAGATTAAATCTTGCCGATTTACACTTAAAATCAATTTATTTTGAGACAGTTTGAGTGGCATATAACTTGAAACTTTATGCGCAATAACTTCTTCATTAAAAATACTGCCTGGATGGGAGGCTTTATTGCTCGCTTCGGATTTGGAGGGAGTTTCTCATTCAAGGCAGTACCATTTTTAAATCAGTATCGCTCTGCAGTCATTCAATAATTTTCAGCTCTTTTAAGATTTCCTTTGTTATAGAATATCTTTCCTCAGTATCCTTTATTTCATTAATATCAATGTTGTTGACAAAAAAATAAAAATTCCTGTATGTTTCAACATAACCTACAAACCACCCCACCTCTTTCGCCAAACGGGCTCCCCATCCGGTTTTCGCACGAAGAATATAATTTTCATTCTGCTCTAGAATCATTATATCTTTGACAATATCCATTGTCCGTTTGGAAAAGGGAAGGGAATCTTTCTTTAACCTGACTAAAAAATCAATCTGCTGTACAGGAGTTATTCTC
>CAYSGP010000414.1:0-7598 GCA_964430095.1 uncultured Ignavibacteriaceae bacterium | reverse complement strand
GCTTTCTTTTTTTGATCGGTACTTAACATTATGGATTTTTGCTGCGATGTTTCTGGGAGTCGCAGCAGGATCTCTTCTCCCTGGCATCGCAAATTTCTGGGATTCATTAAGCAGCGGTACAACGAATATTCCGATCGCAATTGGACTGATTTTAATGATGTATCCGCCTCTGGCAAAAGTTAAGTACGAAGAGTTGCCAATTGTTTTTATGAATGTAAAACTTCTTTCACTTTCGTTAATTCAAAACTGGATAGTTGGCCCATTCTATATGTTTATACTTGCAATAATTTTTTTACATGATCTGCCCGAATTAATGATTGGAGTAATTTTGGTCGGGCTCGCAAGATGCATTGCAATGGTCTTAGTATGGAATGATCTTGCTAAAGGCGATTCAGAACTCGCCGCAGGGCTTGTTGCATTCAATGCAATCTTCCAGGTTTTTCTCTATTCTGTTTATGCTTTTATTTTTATTACCTATTTGCCGCCTTTGTTTGGATTCAGCGGAGCTTTGGTGGTTATCTCAATTGGCGAAATTGCAGTAACAGTTCTGATTTACCTCGGGATTCCATTTGCTGCAGGCATATTAACCAGGATAATTCTTCTCAAATTTAAAAGCAAAGATTGGTACCATAAGAAATTCGTTCACAAAATATCTTTTCTAACGCCGGTGGCATTGCTCTTTACAATCTTTGTAATGTTTTCATTAAAAGGTGAAAAGATTGTCGAACTTCCTATTGATGTAATCCGGGCCGCGGTTCCTTACATATTCTATTTTGCAGGGATGTTTTTTACTACTTTTTTTATTGCAAAGAAAATTGGCGCAAGTTATGAAAAATCGGCAACAGCTGCATTTACTGCAGGCAGCAATGATTTTGAGCTTGCAATTGCGGTAGCTGTGGCAGTATTCGGCATAAATTCTCAGGTGGCTTTCGCAACCGTCGTAGGCCCTCTGGTTGAAGTTCCTGTGCTTATTTTACTAGTTAATGTGGCTTTGTGGTTAAAGAAAAAATATTATAAAGAGGATCTGAGATTGCAATAGTAAAAGATTTTTAGAAATGTTAATTGTCTGACTTTATTCCGTTACTTTATTTGAATGGTTTTTTCGCTAAGGTAAGGTAGATATTTCAAAAAATATTTATTTCTTTAAGTTTCTCGAAACTTTAGAATTGTTAGTGGAGCTAAGGAGGATCGAACTCCTGACCTCTTGAATGCCATTCAAGCGCTCTCCCAGCTGAGCTATAGCCCCATCGAAATTAATCAAAAATTATAGACAAAAATATACAAGTAAATTTGCTTAGTCAATCAGCTGAACCATCCGGATTTTTTCTTTTTAAGTATTATAAATTTCATTGTTTGGTAACTTTATTACGAATATTTTCATCCTATGAAAAATATTTTTTCCCTGGTATATTTAATCATATTCAGTTTAATTGCCGTCTATTCGGGATGCGACGACACAATTACCAACGATGATTTAGATAAAATTATCATCCCGGATAAGAACGTCAGTTATTCCCAGTATATCCAGCCTGTATTTAATTTGAAATGCGCTAATGCAGGATGCCATGATGACGCTGCTCGAGCAGCAGGTTTAAGTTTAACTACCTGGGCAAATGCAACTGCAGATCCGTCTGTGGTTGCAAGAGGTGAACCTGACAACAGCAAACTTGTATGGGCAATTACCGGAAATGCCGCTGTTTCTCCCATGCCTCCGATAGGCTACCCCCCTATGACGGCTAATCAAATCAATGGAGTAAAAACATGGATTGATGAAGGCGCACAGAACAATTAATTTCGGATTGCGGATTTCGAATTGAAAATCTTAAATCCGAAATCAAAAATCCGAAATCCGAAATTCTTATATCCACTTCATTACTTTATACCAATCAATTGTACTCTTTATCCCCTCTTCCAATGAAATCTCCTGTCTGTATCCGAGATCTTTAATTGCTTTGCTTGTATTGCAGATCCAGTCGAGCTGGGTTATATCTTTAGCTTTTTCTATATTTAAAGTTGCTGCTTTGCTGCTGAAGATTGAAAAAAATTCGGCGACCGTGGCAATTGAGTAAACTGCGAAATGCGGTACTTTTATTTTTATTGGTCTTTTACGAAGAACTTTTTCCGTAACATGCCCTACTTCTTCCCAAGTATAAAACTTTTCGGAGCTTATAAAATAGGTTTCCCCGGCAGATTTCTCACTCACTGCAGATAGATATAATCCATTCACCAAATCTTTTACATGCAGCAGGCTTAGACTTTTAGTATTAAATCCGATTGTGGTCATAAGACCTTTATTAAATGTCTTGAAGAAAATCAGAATCTCGGTATCTCTTTCTCCGTAAATTGCCGGCGCCCTGCAGATCGTTACCGGTATTTTATCTCTATATGATTTTGCGAGCTCTTCCTGGGCAAGTTTGCTCCTTCCGTATGTAGTAATAGGTCTGCATTCGGTAGTTTCATCAACCGGTTTTCCATTTACCGCCGGTCCGGCTGCAGTAAGACTGCTGACTACAATAAATTTCTTCAATGTTTTATTATCTATTGCCGCATCTAATAGAGTATGAGTATTATCTACATTTCCTTTAAAGTATCCTTCTTTATATCTTGATTTTACCACACCGGCAATATGAAAAATATAATCTGCCCCCTCAAAGGCTCTTCTTAATTCTTCCTTATTGTTCAATCCGCAGTCATAGATTTGAATATTTTTCCCTTCCAGCCAGGTAAGTTTGCTTGTTTTTCTTGTAATGCATTTTACATTATGTCCTTTCTTTAGAAGCAGGTCTACTAAATGACTGCCTACGAAGCCATTTGCACCTGTAACAACGGAAGTACTGTTATAATCCATGCTTTTATTGATTTTCTAACTATTAAATGATAGATTTTACGGCGAAATTTAAGAAATTATTTCTTTAATATTTAACACAACTTTTAATTTTTTCACTTCTGGAGGGATTATTGGACCTATTCAAAAAGTGTTATGATTTCACGAGGGCTGATGAAATAAAACAAATGGGGTTATACCCGTACTTCAGACCGATTGAAGAGAATGAGGGACCCGTTGTGCAGATTGAAGGCAGAAAAGTTATTATGGCTGGCTCAAATAATTATTTGGGGTTAACAGCACATCCGAAAGTTAAAGAAGCTGCAGTGAAAGCTGTTGAAAAATATGGGACGGGTTGTTCAGGTTCGCGCTATCTTACTGGTACGTTAGATCTGCATATAGAACTAGAAGAAAAACTGGCAGAGTTTTTTAATAGAGAAGCAGTTCTTTTATTCAGCACCGGTTATCAAACAGGACAGGGAATAATTCCTACATTAGTGCAGCGCGGAGAATATGTAATTTCTGATAGAGATAATCATGCATGTCTAGTGGCCGGCAATATGATGGCTAAAGCCGCTTCGGCAGAATTTGTAAGATATAAGCATAATGATACGGACGATCTCGAGAGAGTTATCAAGAAACTCCCTGAAGATGCTCCAAAACTAATCGTGAGCGATGGAGTTTTTAGTACCGGCGGCGAGATTATTGATCTTCCAAAGATGAATAAAATTGCTAAAGCGAATAATGCTAGAATTTTAATTGATGATGCACATTCAGTAGGGGTTATAGGGAAAGGCGGGCGGGGCACCGCAAGCGAATTTAATCTGGAGAATGAAATTGATTTGACTATGGGAACTTTCAGCAAAACATTTGCATCCCTCGGGGGATTTGTTGCCGGCGCTGCTAAAGTAATCGACTATATAAAGCATCATTCCCCGGCTTTAATTTTCAGTGCATCTCCTACTCCGTCTTCAGTTGCCGCTACTTTGGCAGCACTCGATATTCTGAAGAAAGAACCTGAAAGAGTCGATAAGCTGGTGCGCAATGCAAGTAAAATGAGAAAAGGATTTAAAGACGCCGGGTTTACAGTAATAGAGGGCAGAACCGCAATTGTTCCGGTTATTGTCGGTGATGATGCAATTGCATTCAAGATGTGGAAAATGCTTTACGATGAGGGAGTATTCGTAAATGTATTCATCTCTCCGGGAGTGCCTCCAGGAAGACAAATGATGAGAACAAGCTATATGGCAACTCATGAAGATGTTCATCTGGATAAAATACTTGATATATTCCAAAGAACCGGAAAGAAATTAGGTTTAATTTAATCAGCAAAAAAATATTTTATTATCAGACCGTCCTACAATTAAATGCTTTTGCGAGAAACCTGCAGGGCTTTTTTCTAGAAAAATGATATTCCGCAGCATAAAATTTTAAGGCGGCTTTTTTATTTCTAAGGAAAGTATTATGGAGATAAAAATCAGGGCTGTTAAATCAAGCAGTGATTTAAAGGAATTTATAAAATTCCCGTGGAGGATTTATAAGGATAACGAATACTGGGTGCCGCCTTTGATTATGGATAGAAAAAAAATGTTTGATAAAAAGAAAAATCCTTTTTACCGGCATGCCGAAAGTGAATTTTTTCTTGCGGAGAAAAACGGAGAACTAGCCGGCAGAATAGCAGCAATAAAAAATGATCTTCATAATATTCATCATAATGACAACACCGGTTTTTTCGGCTTCTTTGAATCTATTAATGATCAGCAGGTTGCAAACGCCTTATTCGATACCGCCAAGGACTGGCTCAAATCAAAAGGTTTAAGCTCAATGAGGGGTCCCGCAAATCCTTCCAGTAATGATGAGTACGGGATGCTGCTTGAGGGATTCGATGATTCACCGCGGCTTTTAATGCCGTATAATCCGGAATATTACCTGGATTTATGTGAAAAATACGGCTTAAAAAAAGCAAAGGATCTTTATGCTTACAGAGTCGATCATGACAAAATGATGACATCGGAAAAACTGAAACGCGTTGCCGAAATTTCAAGGAAGAGATACGGCGTCACTATTAACCAGTTGAATATGAAAAAGTTTAATTCCGAATTGGAAAAAGTAAAATTTGTTTATAATAAAGCATGGGAGCCGAATTGGGGTTTTGTACCCATGACCAATGAGGAAATCGATGCAATGGCAAAAGACTTGAAGCCTATTGTCGAACCTTCAATCGTGCTGTTTGCGGAAATAGAAAATAAAACTGTCGGCTTTGCCCTGGTTATTCCTGATTATAATTTCATTTTTAGAAAGCTTAATGGCAGACTATTTCCTTTCGGTTTTATAAAACTGATGACCCAAAAAAGGAAAATAAAATGGGCCCGTATTATTGCACTAGGTGTAATTCCCGAGTTCCAGAAAAAAGGAATTGATTCAATACTTTACTGGGAGATTGTAAACCGCAGTTATGTTTTGGGAATATGCTTTGGTGAAGCCAGCTGGGTTTTGGAAGATAATGAAATGATGAAAAGGGGACTTGATGTAATGAAGGCAGACGTATATAAAAAATACCGCATGTTTGAAATAAATATTTGAGATGAATCTTCAAATTTTTTTTTGAGTGGAGGGGTTAAGTGACTGTCCTTTCTTATTTATATAAAATTTTCTCCCGCATACTTTTTATTATAAGCTTAATTATTACTATTGAAATAATTGTTTTCAGTTAAAGCACTTTTATGGAATATGCTGAGGCTGCTCTCCCGTATATACTCATCTTGACTGTCCTGCATTGTTCAACGGAATTAATTTTAAGGAAGGATAAGATCTATTTCAGAATCTCAGAGATTTCGATGTTCCTTTTCGTCTTAAACCATAAAATATTAGCAATTAATTTGCGGGGTTTCATTCTTGCCGCATTTCTTTTATTTCTTGCATTTAGCATTAAATACCGTGAGGCACTAAATCCAAAAGCCAATTGATCATAAAATGAAAAATGGAATGCATTGGAAAGATCAGGTGTTATAAACAAATAAACACGTCGTGCTTAAAAGTCTATTGATTCAATCGATAAACTATGAATAATAAATTTTTGATTACTGCCCTATTGCTTACTGCCTGCTCCTCTCCGATCAACCTTCATTCATGGCATTTTGATATCTAGTTGAATGCGGCGGGTCGAGTTTCATTAATGTTTTAAATACTCCCTTATCAGGATAATCTTTCAAATATTCGGCTATCTCTCCGTTCTTTGCATCAAAAAATACTTTAATCAATACGCTGCTTATATCAACTTTACTTCTCATTGACTCAAGCAGATTTATCAAGTCTACTATTTTTTTCTGGCCTAATTCTTTATTTTGATTATAGAAATCAATTCCGTAATGATATTCATAAAACGCTTCCCTGAACGGACGGTATTTTTCATTAAGCAGATCCTCGGCTAATTTTCTTCTGCTGAAAGAAAAAGTTGTTCCCTTATTTTCCCATCCCGACGAAAATCTGCTCGTGGCACCCAGGTTGACTATATCTAAAGCTTTTGTAAAACATGGCGTACCTCCGAATTTTTCCCATGATTCCAGATCGAATCCGATAATTATGTTTGCATAATAATCCAAAAAACTTGTTACGGGATCAAATATTGTTTGGTTTGAAATAAGCGGCTGACCTCTTTGATAAACAAAAGTCCAGGTATCATCTAGAATTTTAAGCATTAAAGAATTCTTGTCTGATTTATAAACAGGTCTCTGGCTTTGAACCACAACCTGAGCAGTATAATCTACTTCACTTGATGCACTGATGAATGATATGGCTAAGGCGCAGTCGATTTTCCCGCCTTCCCATGAAATATTTGTAAACCTTGATTTATTCATATAATCTTCAATAACATCCTTGAAATCCCTGAGCAGATCCCGGTTCAAAACCGGTATCGCTTCGTAATTCACACTCACTCTGCAGTTCAATTCCTGAGCAAAAACAATTGAGAAGCTGGATAGTAAAACAAGCAAAAGGAGTTTCATTTTTAAAACCTTTGAAGTTTCAAATAAAAGTTGATTTAATATATGAATTTCAATATAATCAAACAACAAAATTGAAAATCTTCTGCATGGGGCTTTTACTTTCTATTTTTTTAGTTGTTTCAATCTCTTCAAATTTTTTTGCACAATTCAATCCGGGGGCAAAACAAATCTCTATTGCCAATTCAGATGTTGCACTCAGCAACGATGTATTCAGTTTTTTCAATAATCCGGCCGGGCTTGCCCAGATGAATTGGAGAGAAATCGGAATTTTTTATTCTCCTTCACCCTTCGGATTCAGTGAACTTGCAAACGGATTTTTTTGCTATCACGAACCTACCGGAATCGGATCTTTTGCAGTAGGCGGAATGACTTACGGCTTTGAGCTGTACCGCGAAAATAGATTCATGCTTGGCTATTCATTTAATTATAATAATAATTTTTTTGCAGGTGCCGCGGTAAATTATCATATTGTTTCCATAAAGAATTATGGAAGCACCGGAGTGTTTTATATTAATCTTGGAGGATTGATTTATATAACAAGCTTTTTCCGGTGGGGGTTTTTTGTACACAATGTAAATCATGCTTCCTTCGTGAATGAAGATGACCAGATCCCTCTTTTAATGAATTCCGGATTAAGTTATGATATTGCAGGCAGCCTCTCCTTTAATTTTTCAGTTGAAAAGGATATACGCTATAATCCTTCCCTGCGTGCAGGAATAAATTATGATATCTTTGATAATGTCTCACTGCGTTCCGGGTTCTCGAATAAT
>CAYSGP010000413.1:0-4150 GCA_964430095.1 uncultured Ignavibacteriaceae bacterium | reverse complement strand
CGTTTTTGTGGGGAGACCGGTGCTGGGACCGCCCCTTTGAACATTGACAATAACCAATGGGAGCTCGGTCATCACTGCTAAACCGATTGCTTCTGTTTTGAGCGCAAGGCCCGGACCGCTTGTTGTCGTTATTGCCAGATTTCCGGCAAATGCAGCGCCGATAGCTGAACTTACTCCGGCAATTTCATCTTCAGCCTGAAAAGTTTTCACGCCGAATTCTTTATAATTACTCAAATATTGGAGAATTTCAGATGCAGGAGTGATAGGATATGAACCCAAAAATAAAGGAAGTTTGCTTTTTATTGAAGCAGCTAAAAATCCTAATGCAGTTGCTTCATTACCCGAGATGCTTCTGTAAACTCCGGATGGGAGCTTTGCAGGTTCGACATGAAAACGAGTGGAAAATACTTCAGTTATATCTCCAAAATTATATCCGGCGCTCAGTGCTTTTTCATTTGCATCTGCGTATTCAGGCTTTTTCCCAAACTTTTTTTGAATCCAGTTTAATGTCGGTTCTAAAGGACGATTGTATAACCAATACATCAGACCAAGGGCAAAGAAATTCTTGCACCGGGATTTTTCCTTTTGACCGAGTGAACTTTCTTCCAATGCCTTATTAGTCAACGAACTAATCGGTACGGAAAAAACTTCGAATCCTTCCAGACTATTATCTTCAAGGGGGCTGGCTTCATATCCTGCTAGTTTTAAATTTTTCGAATCAAAGGCATCTGTATTTGCGATTATTGTTCCGCCGGGTTTTAACTCAGCAATATTTTTTTTGATTGCTGCAGGATTCATCGCAATCAAAACATCCGGCCGATCACCGGGAGTATAAACTTCGGTGCTTGCGAAATGGAGCTGGAAGCCGCTTACACCGTATACTGTCCCCGAAGGCGCCCTTATTTCAGCAGGGTAATCCGGAAGTGTGCTTAAATCATTTCCAACTAAAGCAGTTGTATCGCTGAACTGACTTCCGGTCAGCTGCATGCCGTCGCCGGAATCTCCTGCAAATCTTACAGTAACCTCACTAAGATTCCGAACCTCTTTTTCTTTTGCCATTTTACTTAAATTTTTGTTAGACAAGCATAACCGCAGTGTTAATACTATAATTGTGCCATTATGATAAATATTTGAATTTATTTGTGAAAATGAATTTCACAGGAATTTATATTTATAATTATCAACTTTTTAATTAAAATGCTCGAAATTTCTCGAAAATGAAAAGCATGGAGAGGCAGTTGTAAGAAGTAAGAATCATTTTCACTTAATTGATGAAAGGCTGCTGCAGTTCAGGAGAATGATATTTCTGTGAATAGTTTTTTATTTTTTCCAATGAGTCAAAAAGGGCAGGCGTTAATTTAAGTATTTCCGAAAAAACCGGGAACAATTCCTCATCTTCATACTCATGAGCGGTAAAATTCCTGAGTTCGCGTATTTTAATAAAATTATCAGAACGATTAATTAAACCTTTCTTTTCAGCCAATAATATTGAATCTCTAATTGTTCTATTATCATCAAGATCGATCTTTTCTATTAAGCGAAATATTTTCTTAATTAATATATCACTCATACGTGCAAACCTTGCGGTAAGAATCTCAAATAATTCTAATTCCTCATCATTATAAGTCTGCTTTCTTCCAACCGTTTTACATTTCTCGTACGAAGTTCTAAGCCTTCCCGCTGCTTTATCTGCTTTAGTAATTTCAATTTTAAGAAACTGACGCAGTTCCCCGCTCATAATGTAATGCTTTCTTTAAAGGCAATCATGTGAAAAACTTTTTCGGGATTATAAATCAGGATATCTATTTTCTGCTCTCCCAATTTTTCTTTTAACTTCACCAACATGGATAATTTATCCGGGAATTTTATCTTATCGGAGATTAAAAGCAAATCTATATCTCCGCCTTTTTTTTTATCATCTATTCTTGAACCGAATAATCTAATCTCTCCTTGCGGATCAAATTCATGAATCACTTCTTTAATAATTTTAATTTCTTCCTTTGTTAGCCGCATATAGAAATAATTAATTAATCCCGCTTAAAATTTCCAAAAATTCTTCTGCATTAACAAACCCTGTAATTCTTTTATACTCATTCCCTTTTGAATCTGTAATCAGAACAGTCGGAACGCCGACGATGTTATATTTCTCCTTTAATTTTTCTACTTCAGGCGATAATGATTTTGTCATATCCGCTTTGTAAGTATTAAAATCTTTGGCTCTTTTTATAACTCGAGGGTCGGAAAATGTATCTGCATCAAGCTCTTTACAAGGAATACACCAGTCGGCATAAAAATCTATTATCGTACCTATTTTGGAAGATGAGTCATGGAGGTTCGTATTATCTGTAATCGGAATCCAATCAATTGAATTTTTATTTGAAGGAATAACCGCATAAACCGCTGCGGCAATAATTACGACTGCAAAAACAATTTTAAATAGCCGAAATCCTTTTACATTGTTTGAAGATTTATCGAACAGCAGCAGATAAGCTCCGGCAATGAGCAGATAGACCGGAAGAACGGAGCCTGAAATAGAATCCGGAAGCAGCGGCAGAATAAAATAAACAGCCATGCCGAGTAAAATAAAACCGAAGATATGCTTTACTGCATTCATCCACTCGCCGCTTTTAGGAAGTTTTTTAATCTTGCCTGAAAAAATTGCAAGGATTAAATAAGGAAGTCCGAGTCCTAATGAAAGAACAAAAAACATTAAAAATCCGAAATAAGGATCTGCTTTTGCGGCAACATAAGTAACTAATCCGAGGACGAACGGACCGATGCAGGGTGCGGCAACAATCCCCATTGTTAGTCCCATAAAAAATGCGCCGAAGTATCCTCCCTTAGCTCCTCCGGCTTTTGCTACAAGTGCATTAGGAAGATTGAATTCGTATAGACCGAACATGCTTAATGATAATGCAATAAAGACTAAAGCAATAAAAATAACTACAAAAGTATTCTGCAGAAGAGCTCCGAAAATTGCACCGCTGAGAGCAGTTATTACACCGATTACGGAATAAGTCAGAGACATTCCGAGCAGGTATAAAAAACCCATCATAAAAAGTTTTTTTGTGTTTCCTTCGCTCTGCCCTCCAAAATATCCGACGGTAATCGGTATTAAAGGATAGACGCATGGGGTCAAGTTAAGGGCAAGTCCTCCCAAAAAAACTAAAATTATTCCTATAATAAGACTATTATTTTCCAAAGCTGAAAAAACCGGGTCATTTGTTTTATTTGCCTGATTAACTTCAGAAGCCGAATAGGATAAATTAATATCCTTAAAAATATCCTGGTTAATTTCTTTAATAAAATCTCCCTTTTCAGCAATACGGATCATAATTGTATCTTTTACAGAGGAAGGCGGAAGACAAACACGGTCATTGCAGGCCTGATAATTAATTACTACAGGCAGCGGATATTCCCCCTGCTTAATTTGATCGGATGTTTCAACTAAAGCTCCTATTAATATTTCATTCTGCAAAACGGATAAAGGTTTATCTGAAAAAGCTAATTTAACATCCTGCGGATTTGGATATACAATTTTCTTCAATTTGAAATATGGATTTTCTTCTATATTAAATTCAGTGGGAATTAAAAAATCTTCATACGGTTTATCGGAATTTATGTGCCAGGTTTCTTTTATATTAATCTTGGCTGCTAATTTGAACTCACCGCCGGGGGAAATTTTATCAAGCGATTTGTAAGCCTCTATTTTTAACAGGTCTTTTGGTGCACCGAATTGTGCAAAAATATTATTAAAAAAAAGGAGAGAAAATAAAAATGTAGTAAAAATAATCGGGTGCATTGCTATATTGTTGTATTGTTAAATTGCTTTATTGTTAAATTTTCTAATTGTTTTATTGAAGGTGTACAATCTTTAAATTTTTCAATCTTTTATTATCTTCTCCAGCCCTGAACAATAGGATAACGCCTGCCATAGCCGAATGCTTTTTTCGAAACACGCAGCGCCGGGGCTGCTTGTTTCCGTTTAAATTCATTTAAGTCAACCATTCTGAGTACTTTGCTGACTGTCTCTTTCTCTCCTATTATTTCTGTGATTTCATTTATTTCTTTATTCTCTTCAAGGTACATTTTAAGAATTTTGTCTAGAAGATCATAAGGCGGAAGTATATCCTGATCTGTTTGTCCGAAA